>JBFHEW010000703.1:0-1939 GCA_041583955.1 Bacteroidia bacterium
ATTTCTCGCTCAACATCGTTTGTGTAACCTAATTCGTTCTCCTAACCCCAACCAATGAAGCGACTTTACACACTTACGATGCTGTTTTTCTGTTTGAGCGTTAAAGCGCAGGAAACAGCATTGACCAGCGATTGCGTCAACCCCACTGAAATTGCACCGAAGGGTAATCATAAATTCAAGAGTTTTCCAATCGGATTCGGAGAATCCTTGGAAATTTCAGGAAATCCAAGCAATTCAAGCATGTATTTCGAACGGGAGGTGAACAGCGCATGGTTCCAGTTTGTGGCCTTGTCTGATGATGATCTCGTGTTTAAAATATATCCGAGCGACACGGCTGCCGATATCGACTTCATGCTCTTCAAATACACAGACGAAAAATTCTGTGAACACATCAAGCAACGAAAAGTAAAGCCCATACGCGCCAACATCTCCCGGTACAATCCGGAAGAACTGAGCGCCACAGGTCTCTCCATGGGAGCACAGCAGGAATTTGTTCGCTCGGGGCCTGGGAATCACCTGTGCAAAGCCATCAGGACCGAAAAAGGCGAACGCTACTTTCTGGTTCTGAACAACGTTTACGGTACAGAAACAGGCTTCAGTTTATCGTTTGAGTACTACACAACTAAAAAGGTGAGCGGAGTGGTTAAGGACCAGGAAACCGGTGAGCCCATCGGCAGCGCCACGGTCACCTGGGAGGAAAAACACGGTGAACTTCTGGCAGAATCAAC
Organism: Bacteroidia bacterium; assembly: GCA_041583955.1. GTDB lineage: Bacteria > Bacteroidota > Bacteroidia > UBA10329 > UBA10329 > UBA10329. The sequence goes on from JBFHEW010000703.1 coordinate 729, forward strand.
CACAGACCCGACCACTGGCGAATTCGTGTTCGATGCTCCTGTTATGAAAGGAAACCGAATGAGAGATTACGTTTTCTCGATTGACGGCAAGGAATACCTCTTCAACGAGACCGTGGTGACCACATCGGCAAATGACACACTTGAGCCTTTGGTAGCTCTTTTGCCCAAGCTCCGGACCGGACTGAAAATGACATTGAAAAACATCAATTTCTATGGCGGAAAAACAGTTCCGATGCCCTCTTCACTTCCTTCTTTCAGACGATTGCTCAGGCTGATGAGGAGGAATGAATCGTTAGAGATACTGATAGAAGGTCACACGAACGGTTGTGACATTGGGGTCGAACGTTCGCAACAACTTTCGGAAGGGCAGGCTGACCGTGTAAAACAGTATCTGACCGAGCACGGCATAACAGAAGAGCGGATAACCATTCAGGGATTCAACTGCTCACAGATGCTCTATCCGCACCCTGCATCGGAGAAAGAATCGCTTTTGAACAGGAGAGTGGAGTTCCGAGTGGTTTCGTACTGACGCGCGCTAATCTGCGTATTCGATACTGTACGTTATCGGTCCATTCTTTTTAAGCATGGCCGAAACACCACAATAGCGGTCATAGGAAAGCCCGATCGCCTTCTCCACTTTGGCCTTGTCTAGGTCCTTACCCGAAACGATGTATTTCATATTGATCTCATCGAACACGCGCGGATGCTCCTCGGTGAGTTGTGTCTCTATCTGTATCTCGAGCCCTGTGAAATCAACACGCATCTTACGGAGCAGCGAGACCACATCCATGCCTGTGCACGAGGCCAGACCTGAAAGCACCAACTCTTTAGGCCCCGGTGCCAAGTCGTTCCCCATTTCGGGCATTGCGTCACTCATGACCACATGATCGCGGATATGATTCTCGAAAACCATTCCTTCCTTCCAATTGGTTCTGATGTCAAAATGCTTTGCCATGGTACTGTATTTAAATGAATGTGAATATGATCGGACTTTGTTCCGTCATTTCCGTAAAGGTGCAACGATCTCTTTAAAAGCGAAGTGACGTTTGTTACCTACCGTAAACCACCTCATCAGCCGGCCCAGTTCTGTCTGTCCAGACTTCGGTATTGGATGGCCTCTGCCAAGTGGTTGGACTGAATATGCTCTGAACCCTCAAGGTCGGCAATTGTCCTCGACACCTTCAGTATCCGGTCGAACGCACGGGCAGAAA
>JBFHEW010000704.1:0-1938 GCA_041583955.1 Bacteroidia bacterium
AGAAAGCTCATTTCGCAATGCTGCGTAATGGGATAATAGCCAGGCAATTCGCTGGCAGAATGGACGTATTTGGTGCGACTGTTCCGGGGCGAAGTTCCGGCATAGTTGTTCTGCAGACCAGGCTCCAGGGTCAAGGCCACTTCTTCAAAATCCTCCGGTGTTCGGATATCATAACCTCTGAAAAGGATGGCTCCGTTCTTCAGCAAGTCCTTTCTTAACGATTCCCTTTCGGAACCGATCCTATTAAGTAAACTTCCTTTGCTTGGATCGAGACTTGGTTCTACGGTAAAAAGTTGCTGTGTCATTTTCAGGGTTGGAGACAACGAAGGTGCAAAATGCCGTTATCATTAACAATATTTGACATGACACGATGGTTTGGCACGGTAATTCATCGGTATGAAAAAACGTTCTTTGCGAAATCAATGAGAAGTCTGATCATCATCTTCTTCCTTCTTGTGCATGCCAGCATAGGCCAGGCGCAGCAACGTGTGCTGCTGGCCGGGGTTCTGAAGAATCTTATCACCACCGAACCTGTAGCGAATGTCCATGTCATGAACCTTACAGACTCGCTGGCCACCATCAGTTCCACAGAAGGCATATTTAAAATACCTGTGAGACCGGGAGACAGCCTCGTTTTCACCTGTATCGGATACCATGCCAAGGCACTCATTGTAAGCGCCATGGAGATGGAGGCTGACTTCATTGAAGTGAAAATGGCGCAGCGCGACTATCAACTGGGCGAGGTTGAAGTGAACCCGTTCGGATCGAAAGAGCAGTTCCGACAACGATTCATGGAACTGGACGTGGATGACGGAACCATCGAGATCGTTGGTATCCAAGGTCCATCAAAAGACAGGCGCACCATACCCATTACCGAAGATGCCAACGAGATAAAAAAGGCAAAACATCTGTTCAAAAGTCCAGCATCTTTCATTTACGGTAACCTGAGCAAGGATGCGAAAGCCAGGCAGGAGTTGCACCGATTGGAGGCTCAGAAGGAAAAACACCGGTACAACTACAGCAAATTCAACGAGGACGTTGTGCAACGGATAACCGGCTACGAGGGCGAAAAACTGTTGGAGTTCATGGATTTCTGTAATTTCTCTGAAGATCAGATCTTCCGATACAGCGATTATGAGCTCACTGTTGCCATTCTGAATAAGCAGAAAGCATTTGAGCGGTCAGACCTTAATTCTGCCACCGAATAATTATTAAGAACCTGTTGTTCAAAATTGAGCCGAACCAACATGGAATTGGCCGGTTATTCAGAGCAAGAATATTAACTTGCAGCTCAATTTTCCACTTGATGAAGCACCTTTTCGTATTGCTTTTCTGCCTTGGTTCGGTGATTTCTTATGCTCAGGTAGCCGAACAACCGACTGCACCTGCAACGGAAGAAAAAGACCCCTCTTCGATGACCAAAGAAGAGAAGATCGCTGCTGCCAAAGCCAAGGCACGTGCCGCTGCTGGCGATTCGTCCAAAGCCTCTGCTCCCGAAATGACGCCTTACGAAGAAGCTGCCAGAAGCTATGACCTTGCACTGAATCTGAAAGAACAGCGCAAGTACGATGAAGCTCAGGCCGAGTTTGACAAGTCGATATCGATCGATCCGAATTTCGTGGAAGCATACGTTGGCCGTGGAGGAATCAAATTCCAGAAGATCGAATTCCCATCTGCCATGGAAGATTACAACCGTGCCGTGGAAATTGCCGAGAATCTGACCGAAATGCACGAGTACAAAGCTTCCATCAAGAATGTTCTGGCCGATTATGAAGGCGCGAAAATAGAAGGAAGCAAGGCCGACTACATGAAATCGCGTTTGGCCGAGGCGCTTTACCACAGAGGCCACCTCAAACGTTTCATGGAAGACAAAGGTGGTGGTTGCAAAGACCTCAGACGGTCGCTGGACCTCGGCTATTCAAGAGCCAAGACCGATTG
>JBFHEW010000705.1:0-1935 GCA_041583955.1 Bacteroidia bacterium
GCAGCGGTTGGCAACTCGTGCCTAGTCGGTGGTAAGCGTGGTACGGAACATCTGTGAAAGCCAACATCAGCATGATGAGAGCCGTCACTCCGCTCACCAACACCATCCATTTAACCAAGCGCTTAGCGTGTATCATTCATTAAGGTGTAAATGAAGCGTAACAGAACCGTCAGTCTCATTGCACTAAATTAGGGATATACCGGTTTGCTTGGTTACAATTCAGGGTGACACCGCTGTGCTGAGACCAATGACATCTTCCGCAAATCTGTAGGTCTCTACTTTCACGCTTTCCACATCTTTTGATGTAAGCGGACTGGTCATGACATGAGCACCCACATTCGGGAATTCGACCATGCATTTCTTGTTGGCCGAAGTTGCAAGCAAGGGCATTATTTGCCGCATGGCCTCTACTGAGACGGTCTTATCCTGATGTTCCTCATCCTTGAAATAAGCTGCAACAAACACAGGTTGATAGATCTGCGAAAAGGTCTCTTTCGTCATTGTAGCGTCAAGCAGCGAGCGCACAGCCACCAACCCTTCAATCCGATAATGGGTCTGCCAATATTTCTTGTATTCCGCTTCCGCATCATAAGAGCGGAAATCACTACCCATGATGAGTCGAACGAGTTGCAAACCCCAAGGGCCGGTCAAGAACTTCGAATTCGGGTCGTAAATATCGATGTTGGGAGAATAGCAGATAATCGATTCTATCGCAGGGTCGTGTGCTGCCAGATAAAGGCCAAGTGTGGCGCCTGTGGAGGTGCACATTAGAATCACTTTCTCGCCCATCTTTTTGCCAATGGCGATGGCTTCTTTGGCCGATTGCAGGTAATTCTCGGGCCTGAGGTCGATAAAGGCATCTGTGGTATCGAGACCATGTCCGAAGAGCCGCGGCAGATACAGGTTGCAACCAAATCGCTTCGCGAAATCACGATGCAGCGTTCCGCCTTCTGCCTTAGAGGCAGTGAAACCGTGGAGGTAAACCACTGCATATTCGGTCACCTGCACCGAGTCGTTCAGCCAAATAATTTCTGCCTCATTCCCAGGTTTCAAGGTTTTGAAACTTGATTCGCGATAAGCCAGCCAGCCATCCAACGAATCAATCGGGACTGAAATGGATATCGGACTCGGGTCGAGATGAGGTTCCCGTGCCTTAGGCCCGAGCATGAAGCCCAGCGCCAACGCTATGATAATGAACAATCCGAAGTAGGCTGCTTTTTTCATCCTTTCGGTTTTAGTTTTTGGGGGTCTTGACGGGTGTCGAAAATCGTTTGGACAAAGACCGTATTTGAGTTCAAACGGTAAAGTATTTTATAATTATCCTGAACCAAGTAGCGAATTTCAAACTTGGTTCGGAGTCCAAGCTGAACGGTTCCGCTTTCAGGATTTGTCGAAAGTTGAGATTCCCGAGAGAAGATTCTCTCTAGCTGCTTTATGGCTTCGGATTCTGAATTTTTGGAAATAAAGTCGCGGATTTTTAAAAGGTCGTCCAACGCATTTTCAGTCCAAATTACTTTGAACGAATTCATTTCAGTCCCAACTTCTTCTTCGCAGCTTCGGTGGTGTACACCCTTCCAGCACTAATGTCGTCCTCCGCTTTCTGAATTCGCGTTTCAAGTTCCTCAACCGACATCGGTTTGAGTTCATTTGGAGGATAGTCAACGGGTACCGATTTCATCAGTTCGGCCACGCGCTCCAACAATTTTTCATCGTTGGTTCTGATCAAGCGCTCTATGATGCTGTATTTGAGTTGTGCCACGTCCATGCATCCAAATTTACTGAATATCAGTTGTTTCCCTTCACATCGATCGCATCGCGAATGCCATTCCCAACCAGCGTGAAAGCAAGGACCATCAGCAGTATGGCGGCTCCAGGAATAAGCGCCAAATAGGCCTTGTCCATGATGATGTAACCGTAGTGATCCTTGATCATGGC
>JBFHEW010000706.1:0-1934 GCA_041583955.1 Bacteroidia bacterium
ATGCGCTCTGCCGAAACATTGAGTCGTTTGAAGTTGTCGGTGGGGCGGAACATGAGAACCTCTCCTTTGGCGTTCCGATAGGCCTTCATACCCTCGAAGATGGTCTGACCATAATGTAGACCGAGCATGGCTGGTGTGTACATCATTTTGCCGTAAGGTTCAATTCTGAAACCTCCCCATTTACCATTGGCGTAATCGGCTACGAACATGTGGTCGGCAAATTCTCTTCCGAACGGAATATTCTCAAAATCCACTTCATGGATGCGCGTTTGTGCTACCTTCTGAACTTTGATATGCATAATATCACTCTCCATTTCCATTGCTTTTTACCGTTACTGATAGGTTCTCAAAATACGAAAACCGTTCATTCATAATTTGCGAAAGTCGTCAATCAATGATGAATTGACAACCTTTCAACGATACGTTTCCCGTCTACAACCACTTCGCACAGGTAAATTCCTGCTGCCATTGAAAGCGTGATCGAATTGTTCCCGGATAAGATCGGCTGCTGCATTCCTATTGCCTTTCCTGCCATGTCGTAAAGTTGAACATGACCTTTGCTGAAAGCGGCATCAACGAGAACATTGATACGGTCGTTTGCAGGATTCGGAAAAACGTTGATGCTGAAGGCAGCATCAGAATCGTTTATACCTGTGGTCTCAACTATGCGGAAATTATCCAGTCCTCCCTCAACCAGATGTCCAGGCGTAAGATCCTCTACCTCAAGTATCAATTGCATCGTGGGCGTTACAGTAATAAACTGCGAAATGGGCATGGAGAATGCTCTCCACTGACTAGCAGATGTAGCCAAGGAAAACAGCGTTACCTCCGATGTTCCGTTACTCATCTTCACCAGATACGAATCATTAGGACTGCCACTTCCCCCGTCATTGAAGAACCAATAGTCGAACGAGACGGCAGGATCAGCGAGTGCGGTCAGGTCCATGATGGGAGAGGTGAGTACAGTCACACCATCATCCACATCGTCTGCACCCACTGCCCCAGGTCCATTGCCAGTAACATAGGCTTGTTCGCCACAGACCGAACCTGCATCTGCATCGGGGTTTGACAACTGACCGTTAAGCAACGTGCCGTTCGGAATCCCTCGCTCCCACACGCCAACAGTGGCATTGCCAGAGACGGTCCAGCCGAGGTCGAGGGCAAAATCATCGTAGTATCCAGGCTGAAGTTCAAAGCTTGGAGGAGTAGAACTCTGAGCCATCGGGATGGTGGTGCAGGTTCCAACATATCCCCATGCGCCTACCGTTACGTCATATTGACCAGCAAAGAAATTGCTGTCCGAATAATTACCATCCTCATCGGTGAGCAACTCTTTTCGGAAGAATTCATTTTCGAAGACCACCATTGCGCCAGGTATCGGATCACCGGTCCCAGCAACTGTAACCGAGCCTGAAACCGAGAAAGCCACATCAGGAACCAATTCCACATCGAGCGTCACCGTTTGACCGATTGTAAGCGCCACCGCAGGAATGGTCTGAGATATGTAACCTCCCTTCTGAAATGTAACATCATATGTTCCTGATTGTGAAGTGCCCGTTGCGTAATCACCGAAAAGATCTGTCGATTCGTTGAGCGAGGCTGCTACCACATCAACCTGAACGCCATTCAATGGATTACCCGAGCCGAATTCGGTAACCGTTCCTTGCAATCTGGAGGCCCTTTGATAGTTCACTCCCAGAATGAAAAGACCTTCTTCAATATCGGATACGAGGAGATTTCCGGAAGGGAGATACGGCCAAGCTCCCCAGGCTCCGTTGAACCCGTTTCCACTGAGCGGGCTGGTGTCGTAGTAACCGGTAAGCACCATATTGGATGGGTCAGAAACGTCATGCACGGTAACTCCATCACGGTAGTGTGAGGTTACCAGATAATCGTTATAGAAATGCGTATTGTGTGGTATGACCCCTTCAGAC
>JBFHEW010000707.1:0-1931 GCA_041583955.1 Bacteroidia bacterium
CGAAGCAAGAAACACGCTCCTAAAAAGACCTTTGAACATCTTGTGTTTGTTTGGTTGATACTGAAACAGCAGGTTATCCTGACCTTGTTTTAGGCCGGTTAAAGATATACTTCTTTTTTAAACCTGTGGCTTAGAGCATCGTTGGTTCTGTAGCGCAATTTCTACTTTTGGCGCATGGATCAAAACCACACGTTTTCGGTGAGAAAAGGTACCAAGGATGATGTTCCCTCAGTGCTGGCTCTCATTAAAGAACTTGCACTGTACGAAAAGGCTCCGCAGGAGGTGACCATCACGTTGGAAGAATTGACAGAAGATGGGTTCGGACCACATCCGATCTACGGGTTGTTCGTGGCCGAATGGAATGAAGAAATCGTGGGTATTGCCCTGTATTATGAGAAATATTCGACCTGGAAAGGAAGATGCCTCTATCTGGAAGACATCATCGTAACCGAAAGCAAGCGTGGCTCAGGGATAGGGCATGCGCTGTTCCAAGCCGTGATAGGCGTTGCCAAGCAACGTAACTCGGCCCGTATGGAGTGGCAGGTATTGGATTGGAACGAACTGGCCATCAACTTCTACAAGAAATACAATGCGGAACTTGACCCCGAGTGGCTAAACGGGAAACTCACCCGCAAACAGATTCAAGAATTCAACTAGCATGAAGGTTTTCAAATTCGGAGGTGCATCGGTGAAAGATGCGCCAAGTGTGCGTAATGTGCATCAGATCATTTCGCGGTTCAATACCGTGCCGTTGGTCATCGTGGTTTCGGCCATGGGCAAGACCACCAACAAGTTCGAGGCATTGGTGAATGCGCACGTCAACAAGCAACCCACCGATGCCATACTTGAAGACCTACGCAATTGCCATGGCGACATTGTGAAGGAACTCTTCGGCAACGCTGCACAACCCGTATTGGAAGACATCAATAACACCTTGGTGGAAGTTGAATGGGCGCTGGACGACCCGGAAGGGCTCGACTTCCATTTTCAGTACGATCAGATCGTATCCATTGGCGAAATGCTGTCCACCAAGATCATTTCGGCCTACCTGAGATCGCAGGGGCTTGAAAACGTCTGGGTAGACGCCCGCGACCTTATCCGTACAGACAACAACTATCAGGATGCCAAGATAGAATGGGATGAGACCAAGGAGATGACGAAAACCACCATAGACGCGGCACTGAAAAAAGCCAATGTGGTCATCACCCAAGGATTCATTGGCGGAACCAGCGAGAATTTCACCACCACGCTTGGGCGTGAAGGATCCGACTTCACTGCAGCCATTCTGGCCCATTGCCTACAAGCAGAAGACGTGACAATTTGGAAGGACGTTCCCGGGGTGCTGAATGCCGACCCGAAATATTACGACAACACGGTTCTCATTCCTGAAATGTCATTCTTCGATGCCATGGAGCTGGCCTATTTCGGCACGAGCGTCATCCATCCCAAAACCATCAAGCCATTGCAGAACGCCAACATTCCACTTTATGTGCGTTCGTTCGTAGACCCCGATGCGCCTGGCACAACCGTTTCGAACAAGAGCGACCTGAAGATCGTTCCATCGTTCATTGTAAAACCGAACCAAGTGTTGGTTTCGCTTACGCCCAAAGACTACTCCTTCGTTACCGAGGCGCACTTCACGCATATCTATTCGGTGCTGAGTGACCTACGCATGAAAGCGAACTGTGCGCAGAACTCGGCCCTGAACTTCTCTTTCAGTACAAACAACGACCCATCTAAGTTGAAGCAACTCCAAGACCGACTCAGTGATGAATATTTCGTTGGATTGATCGAAGACGCGGAGCTGGTCACCATCCGTTACTACGATGACGAGACCATTGCCCGTACCACGCAGGGCATGAAGGTGCTTTTGGATCACAGAACAGCCACTTCTGCGCAGTTGGTGGTGAAGTGATTCAGCTGACCGTAGA
>JBFHEW010000708.1:0-1924 GCA_041583955.1 Bacteroidia bacterium
AAACTTTCTGAGGTGGAAAGTTTCGGTCTTCCTAATCTGGAAATGATGGCCTGTGGAGGCGCTGTCATCACTTCTGCCTTCTCTGGGCAGGAAGAATATGCCGTAAACGGAGAAAACGCCTTTGTTGTGGATATCGGAGACTTGGAAAAGGCAACCCAAAGATTACAGACGTTGGTGCATGATACCCAGCAACGGAAACGATTCGGAGAATCTGGCCTGGCAACTGCCCGCAAGCGGAGTTGGGACACCTTGAAACCAGATTTTGCTGAAGCGCTTGAGCAAATGGCAGTCAAACTCCCTGATGGCAACAAAGAATCATGTCTTCCACGACTCGAAACCTTGGCGCTTGGTTTCCGCGCGTTTGAGGAGTTGACAGCGCAACTGAGATACCTGAACACCTGGAAGAAGCAGATACAAGCACGGGAAAGGTCTTGGATCTACAGGATTGCGAACAAACTCTATAAACTGAGAGGTAAAAAAGCTGATTCTTAGCAGCGGTCCAGAATAACACAGATCACTGGCGCGAGTATTCTGATTAACAGTACCACGAATGACAGTTTGAATTCTATTTTTGCCCGTAACCACTATTGAATGACATCTGACAAGGAAAATTGGTCGCTCGTAATTGAACCGCGGGAAAAATGGTGGAATCTCCATTTGAAGGAGATATGGAACTACCGGGACCTGATCTTCATATTTGTAAGACGTGATATTGTAGCGGTCTACAAGCAGACCATCTTAGGGCCATTGTGGTTTTTCCTTTCCCCGATTTTCACGGTAGTGGCATATACGTTCGTTTTCGGATCCATAGCTGGAATGTCTACGGATGGAGTACCTGCCCCCGTGTTCTATTTGAGCGGAACGACCCTTTGGAATTACTTCTCCACGTGCTTCACAGCCACATCGAACACGTTCATCAATAATTCAGCGATTTTCGGAAAAGTGTACTTCCCTAGGCTGGTTGCTCCGATCTCTACTGTCATATCCACTCTATTCAAATTCGGGGTGCAATTGCTGATGTTCTTTACCATGATTGCGTACTACCTCCTGTTTGAGGAAACAACACTCCACCTCACCTCTTGGGCATTGCTCTTCCCGTTGCTGGTGATGATGATGGGAGGTTTGGCTCTGGGGGTCGGCATCATCCTTTCCGCATTGACCACCAAGTACCGCGACCTTACGAACTTCATTGGATTCGGTGTTACGTTACTCATGTACATAAGCCCTGTCATCTATCCTGTTTCTGCAGTTCCAGAAGGTTACCGTTGGTTTGTAAGATACAACCCGATAAGCCCTATCATTGAAGCTTTCAGGCTTGGTTTTACAGGCGTTGGCACCGTCAATGGCATGGACCTTCTGTACAGCGGAACATTCATCGCCATCATCCTTACCATCGGAGTAATCATGTTTCATAAAGTTGAACGAACATTCATGGACACGGTATGATAGGAGACAGGATCATATCGGTTGAAAACCTATCCAAACAGTACAGGTTGGGTCTAGTGGGTTCGGGTACTCTCCGCGAAGACCTGATAGGATGGTGGTACCGCGTTCGCGGAAAAGAAGATCCATACCTTAAACTTGGCGAGACGAATGACCGTAGCACTGCTGGCAACAGCGATTATGTATGGGCCCTTCGAGATGTCAATTTCGAGGTGCGACAAGGCGAGGTGCTTGGCATCATTGGCAGAAATGGAGCAGGAAAAAGCACCCTTCTCAATCTTTTGTCCAGGGTAACCGCACCAACCACCGGAGTAATCAAAGCCAAAGGTAGAATAGCGAGTCTGCTGGAGGTTGGAACGGGGTTTCACCCTGAACTTACAGGGAAGGAGAACATCTATCTCAACGGCTCCATCATGGGCATGAGAAGAAGTGAGATAACCCGAAAACTGGATGAGATCGTTGATTTTGCCGGTGTAGAGCG
>JBFHEW010000709.1:0-1923 GCA_041583955.1 Bacteroidia bacterium
AATGCCACCGGTCCGGGCAAGGTCGGTGCTTTCGAGCGCAACAACCTTTTTGTGACTGAAGATGGCGCTAAGGATCTCCATTGCCTTGCTGTCTGATGGCAGGTTGAACACAGGCACGATCACAGCCTGCTTCATTTCCAAGTAGTTGAGGTAAAGTCCTACGGCACTGACCAACGTAGGGTCGTCTTCGGGTTCGTAAGGAAGCACGGTCACATCAAGCCCCGTGGTTTCGATGGCCGCTTGGAACAGGTCTTGGAATTCTTCGTCCTCCGCCCAATAATCGTTCACGAGAAGGGTCCTGTGGTCCACAAAACGCACCATGCCGTCTGCGTGTCCCGTAAAATCCAATTCATCTTCCGGAACGAAGTGCAGTTTCTCTTCCTCCAGGTTGAGGTAATCCATCAGTTCTTCAAAAACCTCATCTTCCGACAGTTTCGGGTTTTCGTAGAACACCTTTTCGCAAAGGATCGCCCTGTCCGTCCACTTGCTCACGTTGCCGCCATCCAGGTTCAGGTCCGACTTTATCGGTTTGATGCCGATGGCTTTGCAGAGAGCGTCCACATCAGAGATGGTGGCGCGGTTCTCTGGCGTATCCATCAGGTAGTCGGGCTCATAACGGAATTGGATGAATTCGTCTTCGCGGGTCTGTATGGGCATATAGTCCTTGGCCCAGATGTCTTTGGTGCCTGGCAGCAACGCGAACGGAATGTCGCATTCCTTCAGCACCGCTTCAAAGCGCTTGAAGAATTCGGGGTGCTCCGTTGGGAGCAGATCGCTCAAGTAAAGGAAATCGGTCTGGCTGTCGGTGATCATCGGTTCTGTATTGGAACCGCAAAGGTATGGGCAATTACAGCGCCTTTCCCGCTTACCTCGATCTTACCGTTTTCAGACTGGCAGCTATCAGTTCGCGCAGCACCGATTCGTCCACATCGGCCAACTTGTTCACGTAAAGGCAGCCTTTACCCGTTTTGAATTTTCCAAGGCGCGAAAGAATGTCGTCATGCCCCTTGAATCCAGACATGATATAGAGCGATAAGGACGTTTTTCGGGGCGAGAAACCCACCTGCATCCAATCGCCTTCGCGACCGCTGGCGTAGGTGTAGTGATGATCGCCATATCCTACAATGCTCGTCCCCCACATCTTGGGTTCCTCGCCCGTCAGTTCTCGCATGATGGCATCCACACGCAGGGCATCCGTTCTGCGCTGCTCATTCTCCACTGCGTTCAGGAAATCCAGAACAGAAGCATCGTTCTTTTTCGTTTTCAGTTCGGCCATTACGGGTACAGGTGTTTCAGTTCAAATGTCAAGGTACAGATTTCAGAACAGTCCATCATCTTCGTTCGCCTCTGTTCGCTATTCATTATTTTCACGGCAAAACGAACGATCATGAGTTATAGGATAGGTGTATTGCTTTCGGGAAATGGAGTGTACGATGGGTCGGAGATCCATGAGAGTGTATTCACGCTTTTGGCCATAGACGAGAACAGGGGAGAGGCCGTGTGTATGGCTCCGGATATCGAGCAGCATCATGTGGTGAACCACATCACAGGCAACGAGATGCCCGAGAAAAGGAACGTGTTGGTGGAGGCGGCCCGCATTGCCAGAGGCGCCATTACCGACCTTGCCGAGGTGAAAGCAGAAGACCTGGACGCCTTGGTGATACCTGGCGGATTCGGAGCTGCCAAGAACCTTACCACATGGGCGTTCAGCGGGCCGGACGGAGACATCAACACCGAGGTGAAACGCATCATCAACGAATTCGTCCAGAGCAGGAAACCGGTTGTCGGTCTGTGCATGGGCCCTACGGTCATTGCCAAGGCATTGGAAGGCGTTGGGCTCGAAGAGCGCCTCACCGTTGGAACAACCAAGGAAAGATCGCCATACGAGATCGGTGCCATCAGCCAAGGAATGGAAAAGACCGG
>JBFHEW010000710.1:0-1921 GCA_041583955.1 Bacteroidia bacterium
ATCAAGCCTTTCAGATTGGCCAGTTTACCGTTCCGCTTCAGGTTCATCATCATGCGGTCAATATGGTAGAGGTATTCGTCCAGATCTTCCAGAAAAAGGATTTTACCATCTGTGTTTATGTCTGAACCTGAACCAAGAATGGAATACAGCACCGAGAGGTTTCCTCCTATGATCTCACCCTCCATTTCGCCATTTCTGTTGAGTGGATGAGATGGAAAATCGTAGCTCGGGAGTTCGCCTTTAAGTGAATGGATGAGAGTGGTGACCTGCACATGGTCCTCAGGCAGCGCCTTCATACTTAATGGCATGGAACTATGCAATGTGGCTATTCCAAAATTCCGGTTGATGTGCGCATGCAGCACCGTAATATCACTGAAACCGCAGAGCCATTTCGGGTGCTTGACGAATTCCGAGAAATCGAGTTTATCGATGATGCGGACCGTTCCGTAACCACCTCTTGCACACAGAATGGCGTTGATGTCGGGGTCGTCCAACATGCGCTGCATATCTGCCGCTCGGTCTTCATCACTACCGGAAAACTGGTTTTCGGCTCCGAACATGCGCTGTCCCGTTCGAACCGTGAAACCTGCATCAGCCAGCACACCAATGGTCGGTTCTACCTCTTCCCACGTTAGTTTTCGGGCGGTGGCAACAATACCGATGGTGCTGCCGGGTTTTAAGAATGGTGGAGTTTTCATTCGACTACGAACTTAGAAATGTCTGGGAAGATCTCGGCTACCATGCAAGACACGAACAACTCGGATGTGGTCTGAGAGGATGCGATAAAATACAACGTGAGAACCTGTGGGTAGGCTTCTAAGCCCCTTCTTTATCTCATTCCTTTCCCTACCGAGTTCAGGGTTTCCGACCAATTGTGCAAATACCTCCTCAAATTCAATGAGATAGTTTACGGCCTGATCCGATCCAAATTCCTCTTCGGTGTAGATGAATATTTCTTCCAGATCCTCATCCGCTGGAAGAGAGATTTCAAGACGTCCTTTTTTACTTAGCATGCTACGAACCTGGCCTAACGGGTTCGCTCCTTGATAATATCCTTTACACTACGCTTGCTCACTGGTCCGGACCATCCCTTTTCAATCTCTTTTCTCAGATCATCGATCATTCGGTTTCGCAGCGTTTCATGCAGCCTCAGTGCGTCACGCACCACTTCGCTGGCATTCTGAAAATCGCCCGATTTGATCTGGTCAGCGATATACTTTTCCTGTTTTTCTGTGAAACTGACGTTCATGTCTTCCTTTTTTGAAATACAATTCAAAGATACGCTCGATGTCCGTATTTGACAAATATAGACATCGGTACTGTGTGTGGAGCGGTGAGAACGGATAAGGCCAGAGAAGCCACTTCATTGATGCGTGCTCGGATTGCTATCTTCGCAGCCCAAAATAACAGCTTTGACCGCATACAAACGACATCTCATTACAGCCGCTTTGCCTTATGCCAACGGCCCCATCCATTTGGGTCACTTGGCGGGCGCTTATCTGCCATCCGACATTTACGTAAGGTACATGCGTTTGAAGGGCGAAGATGTGCTGTTCGTCTGCGGTTCGGATGAGCACGGAGCGGCCATCACCATTCGTGCGAAAAAAGAAGGCGTAACGCCACAGGAGATCGTAGACCGATACGATGCGATGTGTAAGAAATCTTTCGCGGAATTCGGCATCGATTTCGACATCTATCACCGAACATCTTCTCAACTTCATCACGAAACGGCTTCCAATTACTTTTTGGAATTGCTAGAGAAGGATGCCTTTGAAGTGCGCGAAAGTGAGCAGTATTTTGATGAGGAGGCGCAGCAATTCCTGGCTGATAGATACATCACGGGAACCTGTCCGAAATGCGCGAACGATAGCGCCTATGGCGATCAGTGCGAGAAATGCGGTAGCGCGCTCAGCCCGACCGA
>JBFHEW010000711.1:0-1921 GCA_041583955.1 Bacteroidia bacterium
GAAAGGATGTCTTTTCATACGGGCCGCCACCTCAACGAGAAGAGCATCAACCGGTTGGCCGAATGGGAAATGATATACCAGATGGAGCGTCTGCGAGAAAAGAATGAATTGCTCAATACCCAACTGAAGGATCTTAACGCCAAATTGGTGGAGACTTCCAGTGATCGTGAACTCCAACTTACGAAGATCGCCAAGTACGATGCACTGATAGATGAGATGATGGGCCAGATTCCAACAGATAGCTCAGCCCGGTTTAAAAAACTGCTCAGTGCAATCAGGAAAAAAGGGATTGACAGCGTGTTCGAAGTGATGGTCCATTCGCGTATCTCCAAGGTGCATCCTTCATTGACCCCATCCGAATTACAGGTTTGCAGTATGATAATTTCGGGATGGAGTAGTAAAGAAATGGCAGACCATAGTGGTACGGGCCTAAAGAACATTGAGAAACACAGAGGTTCCATAAGACGAAAGACTGGAATACCACGTAGCGTGTCATTGCAGGTTTACTTAGCAGGTATCGCAAAGGCTACGTAATCAGTTACGTGGCAAATCATCCTAATTTCGCGTTATGACCAGCCCAACCTACAAGCGGCCATTACAGGCAGCGCCAGCACAACTTTACGAGAACGGCAAGTTCAACTATGCATCATTCGATGGACCAATTCAGAATCCGAATCTGATAGATGCCGAAAAACCGTATAAACTTCCGCTTCCGCGATTGCTGAAGTGGATGCAACTGCGCGAATGGCAGGCATTCCAGATCAGCAATGGAACGCATTTCGTGATGGTGGCCATCTATAACGCCAAGAAGATCTCGCTGGTGCAATTCATCGTTTACGACATCATCAACAACAGGAAATACCGCTACGAGAAAAAGGTGGCGCCTTGGTCCATTGATGTTGCAACCGGATTGTTCGGAACCGAATCAAGTTATCGTAGCAAGAATTTCAGTCTTGTTGCCAAGCACGATCTTGCCAAGAATTCGCTCGAGCTCACCGCTTCCATCCGCAACCAGAAAGGGTTGCCAGACGTGGAAGCCAAATTCAAAGGAACGCATGATGTGAAACGGTATGAACCGATGGTGGTGTGTATGCCGTTCTCAGAAGAGCGCGCCATGTATTCGCACAAATGCCTGATGCCCGTTTCTGGTAGCATTCAGTTCGGTAAGGATGTCATTCCTTTCCCTGAAAAGATCAGCCAGCTGATAATTGATGATCACAAAGGCTACTATCCGTATCCGACAATTTACGATTGGGTGACAGGCATTGGGCGGGATGCAGAAGGAAGGATCATCGGTTTCAATTGTACCGACAACCAGATCCTTGATCACGAAAAGAACAACGAGAATTGCCTCTGGCACGATGGCAGATTGAGCGTGTTGCCTCCGATCCGCGTTACCAGACCCAATGGTTACAAAGGAACTTGGTATGTGAAAGACAATTATGGTAAGGTTGACCTTGAATTCCGACCCGTCATCCACACCGCTGTGGACGTGAATCTGCTCATTCTGCAAAGCAAGTACCAAGGTCCTTATGGTTTCTTCAATGGGTTCATCAAAAACCGGAATGGTGAGAAAGTGGAGATAAAGGAATTGTTCGGAATGGGTGAGGATTTCTATTTGAAAGCCTAGCGAAGGCCGATTAATCAAAAGTTAATCCCCATTCTTGCACTGGAATTGACTCAGAAGGTATTTTCGCACAAAATTTTAAAACATGTTATCGGATAAAATTTCACTTGTTGTCTTCGATATGGCCGGAACCACCATGGTGGATAATGGCGAGATCGAGGATTGTTTTCTTGAAGCTTGCGTACAGAATGGATTGAACGTTACACGTCCGCAGATCAATGCCATGATGGGTTGGTCCAAGATCGCGGTGTTTCAAACCTTTTGGAGAAGGAAGCTTGGCGAAAACCATCCTGA
>JBFHEW010000712.1:0-1920 GCA_041583955.1 Bacteroidia bacterium
ATCAATCCTGTTTGCACTGGCACTCACCTGTAGCATGGTGCAGGCCCAGGAACTGACCGGAACCATCACCGATTCGGAAACGGGCGAGCCGCTTTTCGGAGCAAGCATCGTACTTACAGGAACAGCCGTAGGGTCGACCACCGATTTTGATGGGAAATTCAAATTCAATCCAGGAAAAAAACCTCCTTTTCAAGTAACGGTCTCTTACATCGGTTACCTGAAACAGGAAATTGAAGTGACTTCCCTTGCCCCACTGACCATCAAACTCGGTACCGATGCGGTGATGCTGGAAGGGGTAGTGGTAACCGATACACGGGTTTCGGAGAAACAGAAGGAATCGGCCCTCACGGTAGAGAGCATGGACATCATTGCCATCAAGGAAACGCCTGCCGCCAACTTCTATGACGGACTTGGAAACCTCAAAGGGGTAGACCTTACGGCAGCGAGTATCGGTTTCAAAGTGATCAATACGCGCGGATTCAACAGCACATCTCCTGTGCGCTCGTTGCAGGTAATTGACGGGGTGGACAACCAATCTCCCGGCCTCAACTTCAGCTTGGGTAACTTCCTAGGTTCGTCAGAACTGGATGTGCTCAAAGTGGATATCGTACAAGGAGCGAGCTCGGCATTCTACGGCCCCAATGCATTCAATGGTGTTATTGATATGCGCACCAAGAGCCCATTCATCAAGCCGGGTCTGGAGGCCCAAGTGAAGATCGGTGAACGGAATCTGGCGGAAGCGGCCATCCGCTGGGCCCAAGTGTTCAAGAACAAGGATGGAGAAGACAAGTTCGCATACAAGGTCAACCTGTTCTATCTACAGGCCAACGACTGGGTTGCGGACAATCTGGACCCTATCTATGACCTTGGGATTTCGGCAGATAATCCTGGTGGATACGATGCGGTGAACAGGTATGGTGACGAAGACCTTGCGGGCGGAAACGACTACTCACAGCAGATAGCCAACTACCCCGGTCTGGGCATCTTCTTCAGAAGAGGCTACATGGAGCAGGATCTGGTGGATTACAACACCCGTAACTTCAAAGCAAATCTGGCCATGCACTACAGGATAAAGCCAGATGTGGAGCTTGTTTACTCTTTCAATTTCGGTTCCGGAACCACCGTGTATCAGGGTCAGAACAGATTCTCGCTGAAAGACATGCTTTTCTTCCAGAACCGCATTGAAATAGGTAAGCGAGACCGATGGTTTGTGCGCGCCTATTCCACCAACGAGGATGCAGGAAATTCGTACGATGCCGTTGTTACCGCATTCAAACTACTCAATAACCAACGTACCCTTGAACGATACAACACCTCCTACGCCAATTACTGGGTAACGCAGATAAGACCGCAGGTGCGGGCGCTTCTCGCACAGAACGGGGTCACATTCGGTGGACCCGGAGTTGGTTGGGACACAGAAGCCATTCAGGAAGTATTGGCCCAGCATCCTGAGGAACTGACCGCGTGGCATCAGCAAACGACCAATGCACTACAGTCAGGATATCAGGGAGACCCCTACCCTGCCCCGGGAAGCGAAACGTTCAACGAACTATTCAACCAGATCCGCTCCACCGTATACACCGATAACAGCATTGAAGGCGGAGGATCCCGGTTCTTCGATAAATCTGCATTGTACCACCTACACGGAGAATACAAGCTCGACCCATCCATCAGTGGAACCGAGCTGGGTCAGTTCACTTTCGGGGCCAATGGAAGATTATATGCGCCAAACTCACGGGGTACCATCTTCGATGAGATGCGCATTGCTGAACGGTCCGTTTCGGTCTTTGCATACACCGATCCCAACACCCAAGAAGATGTCTATAGGGATTCGGCCGTTTTCGACACCACCTTCCGAAAAATATACAATTGGGAGTTCGGGGTGTATGCAGGTTGGGAACGCAAATTCTTCAACGAAAA
>JBFHEW010000713.1:0-1915 GCA_041583955.1 Bacteroidia bacterium
TCGGTGAATGAATACCCTCCAGAACCGTAAACCATCAGGTTTGTCTGATAACCAATAGGGGTGATGAAACTGGCTGCTCCACCGAATGCCACAACCAGGATGAAAGGTTCAACCGGAAGGTTCATGCTTTGCGCCAGACTCACCGAAATGGGGAAGATCAACGCCACTGCGGCCTTGTTGGTCATGTAGGCACCAAGAATGTTGGTTACGGTGAAGATTCCGGCAATGACGGCCACAGGACCCAAGCCTTTGCCTATCAAGAGCACTTGCTCGGCTATCATACTGGCAGCACCGCTGTTGATGAGGGCCTTGCCCATTGCCAGCCCGAAAGCCATGATGGCGAGGAGATTGACATCAAGCCCTTTCCGTACTTCGCTGGTTGTGAGCGTGCCGCTCAATAGCGTTCCGGCCAGAACCACGAGTAGGCAAGTGAAGAGCGGTACCGAACTTACGGCCGAGACAACGATGGATGCCAGTACCCCGATGATCACGAGGAGTGCTTTGCGGCCTTGTACGCGAACGTTCTGTCTTTTCGAAATGGTGTAGAAGGCGTTTTCGGTGGCGCGCTTGTAGAAATCGCGACCGGCAAAGAGGAGTAGGGCATCTCCTGCTTCCAGCTCAATATCGCCCAGTTTACCAGATAGTTTTTCGCCATTCCTGTGAACGGCAACAATGGCGGCATCGTATTTACCGCGGAAATCGGAGTCTTTCACGGTGTTTCCTATCAGTGAACTGTTGTAGGATATCACCACTTCAACCACGTCAGAAAGGTTGTCGGCTTCGCAGGTTTTCGGCAAACTCAGCCCCATTTCGGCCTTCACCATGTCTTGAATGGAGTCCAATGCTCCGGTAAAGATCAACCTATCGTGCGAGCGGAGAATGTGCAGTGGAGACACCGGTGTGATGATGCGATTGTTCCTTACGATCTCAACAAGGAAATTCCCTTTCAGGTTCCTCAATCCTGCCTCCTGAATGGTTCTGCCTATCAGGATCGATTGCGAGCCTACCTCGGTCTCTACAAAATATTCGCGCCAATCTTCTTTGAATTCGTCCATGGCGTCCTTGTGGTTTTTCAGCAGGCTGTCTGAAAAGAAGAACATGTAGATGCCGGCCACAACGGCCAAGGGTAGTCCGATAAAAGTGAAATCGAAAACGCCAAGGCTGGGCAGGCCCGAGTCAACGGCCATACCGTTCACAATGAGGTTGGTGCTCGTTCCGACCAACGTCATGCAACCTCCAACAATGGTCACGTAAGAGAGCGGAATGAGCAGTTTGGAAGGCGACATCCCGTTCCGTTTGGACCAACTGTGCACGTACGGCATCATCATGGCTACCAATGGGGTGTTGTTGAAGAAAGCCGATGCAGGAGCAATGAAAAACATCATTCTTGCCACGAACGAACGCTGGCTTTTGGTGCCTTTGAAAAGACGGTTGAAAAGCGCATCCATCACATTGGTCTTGCGGATGGTATCGCTGAGTATCAGGAGTAGAATGATGACAGCCAACTGCTCGTTGGCAAATCCGCTCAGCGCTTCTTTTGGTGTGAGCACCCCGAACACCGTGAGGAACATGACGGCCGAGAAAAAGGCAACTTCAGCACGTATCTTACCAGAGTAGAGGGCTACCAGCAGAAAGAGGACCGATATCCCTACAAGAACAGGTGCGAACTCCATCATTTCGATCAATAACCTGATTTGGCCCCAGCAATGTTCTCAATGGGGTGCCACGTGGTCTTAACCTCTTGGGTGGCGAGAAGCAGATACGGGTCATCGCCTTCTTTGTGCCAGTCCTTTCCACTCCAATCGATGATGCGTTTAACGTTCAATGCACCATTCTCTTTGGTTTTTTTGAGGTGTTTCTGGCGGCAGTAGATGGTGGCGTTCACATCCATGTGAGAGCTGAATTGATCCGCCAA
>JBFHEW010000714.1:0-1913 GCA_041583955.1 Bacteroidia bacterium
ATCATCGGTTCTACGATTGCCGAAGGAGACATACTTCAGGTAAAACACGAGAAGGATGCCGAGGAACTCACCATCGATGTGAAAAAGCCGAAAGCGGAAAAGAAGAAGAAAGATTGATCGTTGCAAAGCAATGATCATGAACGGAAAACGGGGCCTAGCGCCCCGTTTTCGTTTTATCTGTTTTGGTCTCTTTCACAAGATCATTCTGCAGCCCCCATGCTACTATAGCCCCCATCGTGAAACAGATTCTGCATGGTTACTTTCCGCGTAAGGTCTGAGAATAAGGTAATGCAGTAATCGGCACATTCCTCTGCTGTTGCGTTACCAAGTGGGGAAAGCTGATTCGCATTATTGATGAAGTCATCAAACCCATCAACTCCCGATCCTGCGGTGGTAACTGTAGGACTTTGAGAGATGGTATTCACTCGAACGTTCCTGTGTTTTCCGTAATGATGTCCGAAGCTGCGCGCAATGCTTTCCAGCATGGCCTTTGCCTCAGCCATATCGCCATAGCCGGTATACGTTCGTTGGGCAGCAATGTAAGTAAGCGCCACAACTGATGCCCACTCGTTGAGAGCATCCATCTTGTAACACGTTTGAAGTACCCTGTGCAATGACATGGCAGAGATATCCAAGGTCTTGTGATAGAAATCGTAGTTCAGATCGGTATAGCTCCTCCCCTTCCGAACATTGGGCGACATACCTACTGAATGAAGCACGAAATCAATTCCTCCGAATTTCTCCTTCGTTGCGCTGATCAGATGCTCAATGTCCTCCATTACTGTAACGTCAGCTGGAATGATTTCGGCATTGAGTTTCTCGCCCAATTCTTTAATGCCGCCCATTCTGAGCGCTACAGGTGCGTTGGTCAGCACGAACTCGGCTCCTTCTTCATGACATTTCTCTGCCACTTTCCAAGCAATGGAACGCTCGTCCAATGCCCCGAAAATGATTCCCTTCTTACCTTTTAATAATCCGTATCCCATGTTGCTCGTTAAGAATTATGGTTATCGGATCCAAGCTCATCTGAAACACTCTGGTTGCAGATGTGATCACCAGACCCGTGACCGTTCATTTCTATTTTTCAGTTATTCAAGTTGACCAGGTTTTTGGCGTGGGTCAATGCCGCTTCCGTTGGATTGGCATTACTCAGCATCTTCGCTATCTCCACGATTCTTTCTGCGTTGTTCAGTTCTCTTACCCCGGTTGTGGTTCTTCCGCCCAACTCCTCCTTGTACACGAAGAGATGTTGATCTGCCTTGGAAGCGATCTGCGGTAAATGCGTAATGCAGAGTACCTGCATCTGCTCGCTCAATGCTTTTATCTTCCCTCCCATTTTGTCTGCCACTTCGCCCGAAACACCCGTATCAACCTCGTCAAAAATGATGACAGGTAGCTGGGTTTTGCTGGCCATCTCTGCTTTTGTTGAAAGCATCAATCGCGACAGCTCGCCACCACTGGCGATCTTCGCAATGTCCTGCAGGGCCTGTCCTTTGTTTGCCGTAAAGAGGATCTCTATCCGGTCCTGACCAGTGGCGTTGCGATCTTCTTGGTGAATCTCTATCCTCAACTGGGCATCAGGCATGCCGAGTTGCTGCAGTTCGTGCGAAAGGACAGGTGCCAAACGTGTAGCCTCAGATGAGCGCAGCTGAGTGAGTTTATCAGCTTCGGCCTGCAGCAACAGACCGGTCTTTTCAAGTTTTCCCGTCAGTGCGGTCAGTTGTTCGTCAGAGTTGGAAATTGAATTCAATTTCTCTTCCAACTCGACATGGAATGCAACCAACTCCGCTTCGGTCTGCTTTCGGTGTTTGGTTAACAGGCGCATGATCTCGTCCACGCGTTCGGCCAACCGTTCCAATTCGGCCGGATCCTGCTCTACACTTCCGGCCTTTTGCGACATCTCTTCTGCCACA
>JBFHEW010000715.1:0-1893 GCA_041583955.1 Bacteroidia bacterium
AGGTATTGCGTAAAACCTTCGTCCAATGCTGCGCGGTATGTTTCGTTGTTCCCTACTTGCCCGAAGAACCAGTTATGGCCGATCTCATGCACGAGCAGTCCCCTGTAATCGGGGTCGCTTCCGCCATCAAGCGTAAGCATGGGATATTCCATTCCATCCCGGGCATCGGCCACGATCATCTTGTGGTAGTTGTACATACCGATGCCTTCTGAGAATACTTTGATGGTCTGGGCAGTGTATTCGGCCGCATTCTGCCAACTGGAAGCATGGCTTTCCTGCGCAAGCGCGTAGCACTTGATGCCGTTCCATTCAGCTTCGCCAATGCGGTAATTGGGGTCTGCGGTGAAAGCGAAATCGTGTACGTTTTCGGCATGGAAGATCCATGTTTTGCGCTGAGTGGAATCGTATGGAATGATGATGGAGGCTTTCTCACCCCAAGGCTTGTCTGCAAAATTCCGGATGTCAAGCTTTTCCCGTAGTTCAGAAGGCAGAACCGCATCACGATTCAGGAGGTAACCGGTGGCCTCCACCACGTAATTGCTGGCAAATGTGAGCGCTACATCAAACGTCCCGAAGTCACCATAGAACTCGCTTCCGAGATGTTGGTCGGTTGTCCAACCGAATTTCGGGTCGTACACGGAGATGCGCGGATACCAATGCACGCCATCGTAGTGAGTGAACTCGCCCGAACGGAACAGTTTCATCCTTCGCCCCATGGATCCCTGATCGAAGTATGTTCTGAATTCCATTTTGAATTCTGTTCGGGAATCGGGCAGAAGGGGCTCGCTCAGAACGATGCGCAGATTCGTGTTGTCCAGTTCCTGTTGCACTTCCTGTCCTTCGACCGACAATGCGAGTATCTCAGTTCCTTTTCCATCACTTTCGTACTTGCCGAAACGGTGTTTCTGGCCCTGGGCAGCATCCAGTTTATCGTGGAATGAGCCCGGCTGAAAAGCGTTCTGATAGAGGTGAAAGAACACTTCGTAAAGGGTGTCGGGCGAGTTGTTCCAATAGCTCAACTCCATGTTGGCCGTTATGATATCGGTCTGCTCGTCCACGTTGGCAGAAATGCGGTAGTGCACATCCTGCTGCCAGTAACCGGAATCATGTTTCCGATTCTTCCAATACAGTGGGTTATCTCCCGCCCGAAACGTGTTGGGTGGCGCCAGCGGGTTGTACTGTCCCAAGGCCATTGAAACCACTAGTTGTAATACGGTAAAGAGGATGGTTCTTTTCAAGTGCGGTCGCCTTTTTCAATTTCGTCTTCCAAAGAAATGCCCAACGAGCGTTTTTCAAGCTCAATTTCGCGCAACTTGGCGTCTTCAATGCTTGCGTTAAGCTCAAAACCGATCAACAATGCCATGGAAATGAGAAGCATCCAGAACATGACGATCACAAGCGTTCCGATGGAACCGTACAGTTTATTGTAGGTTCCGAAGTTATCTACGAAATAGGTGAAACCCACGGATGAGATGATGACGAGGAATGTGGCCAATGAGGATCCTGCCGAGAAGAAACGCCACTTGGTCTGCTTGGAAGGGCCAAGGAAATACAGTACCGATATGGCAAAGAATAGAAGCGCTAGAATGATGATGTACCGTGCAATGTTCAGGAAGAACCTTCCTACACCGTCATTCACCAAACCTTCCTGAGTAAGCCAATCCATGCCTAACTCACCGAAGATGATGAGTCCCACCGCGAAAACAGTGAAGAACACCAGAATGAGGGTGATGAGTAGGGCATAGCCACGTTGAATGAGGTAAGGCCTACTTTCTATGGTATGGTAAGTGGTGTTGAAACTGTCGATGAGCGCGCTCACACCATTGGTGGAAAAATACATGGCAGACACTACAGTGATTGAGAGCAGCCCACCGCGCTGGCGCATTACGATAT
>JBFHEW010000716.1:0-1891 GCA_041583955.1 Bacteroidia bacterium
AAATATTTTGGACGATGTCTTATAAAAACTGCCCGTGGACAGATGACGCCTCTTTTGGAGCCACCAGGCAGACAGACCGCTGACCGGTTCGGACAGCGTATGCGAGTCCTTCCTTATCTGAATGGTGGTGTTGGTACTGGTGGCCACTTCGTTCACCAATAGGTCATCATCTCCCGATGCCACGTGTCTGTGCTTGATGAATCCCTTGGTCTGAAAGAACAGCTCCTTCCTGTAAGCCAGATTGCGCCCCACCCCCATGTATGGCAACCCGGCCAATGCATAAGACATGTATTGCATGGCAATATGCACGGCTTCGTAGCGGTAGAGTTTATTGAAGAACCCCGGTGCTTTCTCGAAGCCTCCATACCCGAGAACCAGTTGCTTGCCATCCTTAAGTCCATCTGACATACCACGCAACCAGTTCTTCGAAGTCGGCCTACAGTCAGCATCGGTAAACACCAGGTTGTCATACTTGGCCCCTTTGATTCCCATTGAAATGGCAAATTTCTTTCCACGCATCTTGGCGTTCTCCCGACTCAGATTAATGACCCGTAAGTGTTCATACTTCTGCTGCCATGCCTGCAGCAACAGATCGGTCTCATCGAGCGAGTGGTCGTTCACAATGATCACTTCAAACTCAGGATGATCCTGTTCAAGCACCGATTGCAGGTTCTTCTTTAGGTTATCCTCTTCGTTCCAAGCACAGATGATAACAGAAACCGGTTCCACACCACTTACATCGTCCGCAGGTTTGAATAACGCCAAACGGAGAAAAAAGAACAGGTAGTAAAAAAGTTGCACGGCCAATGAGCCGATAAAAACCGCAGCAACGACAAGTTGCCATGTTGGTAGCGATTGGAAGTAGGTCAGATTCATACGTTCGTTGCGCAAAACTAACCAACCGCTGAAGGGCATTTAAGTACATTTGACCGATTTTATGAACATGGGACTTACGTTCAATCTTACGCATACCGACCCGGGATCAAAAGCCCGAAGAGGTCGGATCACAACCGATCATGGAGTTATCGAAACTCCCATTTTCATGCCCGTGGGGACCATTGGAACGGTAAAGGGAATCCATCAGAAGGAACTGGTTGAAGAGGTAAAAGCAGAGATCATACTCGGAAACACGTATCATCTTTATCTGCGCCCGAAGACCGATATCCTGGAGGAAGTTGGCGGCCTTCACAGATTCATGAACTGGGATAGACCGATACTTACTGACAGCGGAGGGTATCAGGTGTATTCGTTGGCCCACAAACGGAAGATCACGGAAGAGGGAGTGACCTTCGCTTCGCACATCGATGGATCAAAGCACTTCTTCAGCCCCGAAGCTGCCATGGACATTCAACGAAGCATTGGAGGCGACATCATCATGGCGTTTGACGAATGCACGCCCTACCCGTGTGATTATGAGTATGCGAAGAACTCGCTTGACATGACCCACCGATGGCTGAAACGCTGCTGCGACCATGTTGATGGTACCGAAGCAAAGTACGGCCATCATCAATCGCTCTTCCCCATTGTGCAAGGCTCAACCTACAAGGACCTCCGTATTGAAAGCGCAGAGAAAATCGCCTCGTTCGATCGGGAAGGAAACGCCATTGGAGGCCTGAGCGTAGGCGAACCGGACGAAGAGATGTATGCCATGACGGAATTGGTGTGCGACATTCTACCGAAAGACAAACCCCGCTACCTTATGGGTGTTGGAACACCTGCAAACCTTCTGGAGAACATTGCGCTGGGTGTAGACATGTTCGATTGTGTGCTTCCTACCCGGAATGCGCGTCACGGCCTCATTTACACGTGGGATGGCATCATCAATATCAAGAATAAGAAGTGGGAACGCGATTTCTCTCCACTCGACCCGAAGGGAACAAGCACGGTTGAC
>JBFHEW010000717.1:0-1887 GCA_041583955.1 Bacteroidia bacterium
CTGTCGTTCACAACGGAACCGTCCATGGTCAGCAATAATTCACGGTAACCATCCTTCATATCGGTCTTACAATAGGCCTCAATTTCCAATAGTTCGGTCAATCTATCGGTCTCCCTGCCTTGAATCATCTTCTTCAGCGCCTCGGAGTCTCCGGTCCATTGCCGCTGCACCTTCAGTAATCGATACTGATCGAATCGCTCGTTCAGCACAGAATCCACCAGTTTCCGTTCCGTATTATCCATCTTTCCTATCGGAATGGTGATTTCAATATCCTCAACCTGTCCGATGGAATCGAATTCCACGCTGTGCCGCATTCTGTTCCAATTGAGTTTCGTTTCGAAACTCGTTCCGCGTTCGCTGGTTTCCATATACCATCTAACGCGCGAAACAGACCCGTAAGCATCGGTGAACCACTGGATAGCAGCGGCCGGAACTTCGTTACGTTTTATCCGCGTTTCGACTTCATATTTGGTCTGCGCCAAACTCGGAGCGAAAGCAACAAGCATGGTCATTGCAAGAGAACTCAGATATTTTGCGGTGTTCAACTTCCTATCAAATAGTGGTGGCCATTTGTCCCTCCGGCTTGGCCATGGAACGCCAGCCTTTCGCTTCTTCCAGTTCAAACGCCAATTCGAGCAGGCGTTTATCTTCTCCGTAAGGAGCAGCGAACTGAACACCTAAAGGCATATTGTCCGAATCAACACCGAGTGGGAGGGAGATGGCGGGTTCCCCTGTTACGTTGTAGAGACCGGTGTATGTGGCGAATTCAACGGCACGTCTGGTGACTTCTTCAAACGAAAGGTCTGGAGAAAAATATCCGATCTTCGGTGTTTTGTGAGCAAGAACAGGGGTCATGATAACGTCATACGTTTCAAATATCCTGCTGCATTCATGACCCATCTGCCTCATTGTTCGGATACTTCTTGGTAGTTTCAGAGCCGTACTTCTGAACTGTCTGCTGAGACCGACAGTAAAAGGCTCAAGTTGAGTCTTATCGACCTTGGCCTTGAAAACCAACCTACCATGATGGCTGGACATGTATGCCAAGAATCCGTAATAATGGAGAAAATGACCTATCATGGTGTCAACCTCGATCGGAAGCGGCACTTGCTCTACCGTATGTCCAAGAGAAGCCAGAAGATCTGCTGTTTCCTGTTGCACCCTATACGTGTCGGCATCCTGCCTACCAGTGGTTCCTGCAGAGAAATTTTCGACCATCGCAATGCGTAATCGCTTCTTGCCGGCATGCTTTACATGGCCGAGTTTGGGGAGTTTCGGGTTTCGATAGAATTTTTCTGCTTCTGCAAAGAACGTGGCCGTATCGCGCACTGACCGTGTCAACACTCCTTGGTGTACGATCTCAATAGGCATCATTTCCGTTCCGTCCAGCCCATGGATGCGGTGCCTTGACGGCTTCAACCCCACCAATCCGCAGATGGCCGCTGGGATACGGATGGAGCCCGCGCCATCATTCCCTGTTGCAATCGGAACGGCTCCACTGGCCACCAATGCAGCCGAACCGGAAGAAGAGCCACCAGCGGTATACTCCGTGTTCCAAGGGTTGCGGGTAACGGCCCATTTCTCATTTTCTGTACTGCACAGCAGGCCGAATTCGGGTAAGGTGGTCTTGCCCAGATAACTCACACCGGTGCTCAGGAACTGATTGACAAAACGACTGTTGCCTTTGGCCTTCTTTGCACTGAAGGCACCCGTTCCCATCTGTGTCGGATATCCTTTGATGTTGTCTGTGTCCTTAAAGAACGTAGGCACCCCGTAAAAGGCTCCTTTTGGGTTGAGCCTGTCGAATTTTACCGCATCGTCATAGGTTTTCAGCACAATGGCGTTGAGGGTCGGATTCACCTTTTCTGAACGTTCAATGGCCGCTTC
>JBFHEW010000718.1:0-1885 GCA_041583955.1 Bacteroidia bacterium
GCTATCCAGTTCACCACGAACTTGAAAAGCTCCTTGTTCCCCTTCGTTCTGGCTATCAGCTCATCTGCATAACGGATCAACGAATCGGCATTCTGCGGAGTCAGCTCCTTGATGTATTTGCGCAGCTTATTGGCAAACACGGGCGTCCGCATGGTCCATGCTGCGTTGAAATCCACATTATCGAAAAAGGCCTTTCGGTATTGGTACACCTGTGCCACTTGGTCAATCTCTCCGTTCGGAAGCTTCGGAAATGTCAGTTCCGGGTTCTGCCCCGAAAGTTTGAATCGGGTGAAGAACGAATCAGGATGGTTGTCAGAGAACCACTGTACGTGGTCTGTACGTTCTTTGATGAGTGCATCCTGCTTTGCCTTCATCGCACTGTGCTCGGCTGTTCCTTCGGTCAACCTCGCCAACTGCTCGTTCACCGGATGTATCCGTGTTCCGAACTCGGCTTCGAACTTCAGGTTCTTGTAAAGCAGCTCATTGTCCAAACAGCCATCCACTTTCATGGAATTCACATAATCGCCCTTGGTCGTCTCCAATTCAAACTCCTGGTCCTTGTCTAGCAACAACTGAAAATAGCTGTTGTCCGAGCTCAGCATCAAGTAGTAGAAACCGGTAGGCAGCAGCGTGTCTGCTTCAAACAGGAGCCTGCCGTTGGCATCGCTTCTGGCCGAGTCCACAATGAAATTCTGGTTTCCGAAGGCCCCAAGCATCTTCACCGTTTCGTTGGGAGCACCATGTATCAGCACTTCCATTTTCCGTTTGCCGGTTGCCAGCGCGTCTGTTGTGCTGTGCGATTCCCCTTCTACAGAAGCATTTCCTCCACAAGAGAAAAGCACAATCGACAACATCAATTGAAAGATCATACCCGTCACATTTGAGTTTAGCATATCAAGAGAAGGTCAGGAGGGTTTATTTACCCCCTTCGTCTTTAGGAATGAACGATTCCAGATCGCGGTCAAACAGATACATACCGCCTTTATCGTTACCTATCAGGTCCAATTTATCGATCAGCGTCTGCGCCAAACGCTCCTCTTCGATCTGTTCCGCCACGTACCACTGCAGAAAGTTGTGCGTAGTGTAGTCCTTCACTTTCAGGCATGTGTCAACCAGATCATTGATCTCCTTGGTAACGATCTGCTCGTGCTGCAACACCTTGGTGAAGATCTCGCGAGCCCCGTTATATTCCTTCGGAGGAGCGCCAATGGTAGGAACCAACGCGTGTCCGCCACGGTCATTGATGTAATGGAACAGTTTCAGCATGTGCACGCGCTCCTCATCAGCCTGTGCATACAGGAACGAGCTGATGCCATTCAACCCCGATTTCTCGGCCCACGAAGCCATTGAAAGGTAATATTGAGACGACTCGAATTCCAGTTCGATCTGATGGTTCAGCAATTTTTCAATCTTGTTATCAAGCATGGTTTCTGTTTTAAATCCACTCCAAAGTTAAGGCAAGCCACCGGATATGAAAATCCGATGATCGTATTGGGCGTGCCCCCGAAGAAAAATCGGGGTCGGGCTGTTCGCTGTATCTTTTTTGCATCGCCTCTGGCGCGCAAAAAAGGATGCCGCTGCCATCCCTCACGCACCGCGGCCGCAAAGTTGCAACATGTATTGTTGTTTGTACGCGTAAGAGAATTAAGCATCAACGAAATATTAAAAAGACAGTTTATCTGTTGCAATATGATTGTTGAAAGCGTAAGAAATATAAGCGATTGAGTTCGTAGGCTACTACTTACTATGCACATTTGTATCGTTGAACTAAAATCAATCGTCATGAAAACGTTAAGAACACTCCTCATCCTGTTGCTGGGCGCTGCAAGTGCCTTCGCTCAGGTAGACCCGAACAACCTCTTTGTACACGGGTATGTCACCGACC
>JBFHEW010000719.1:0-1883 GCA_041583955.1 Bacteroidia bacterium
GCCATCCTACAGTTTAGGAAAGCTTTGTGCCACCTTGGGAATTGAAATGGACAGCCACCATCGTGCGTTGGACGACACTGCGGCCACAGCAACACTTTTCGCCAAGCTGTTCCAGAAAGATCCTACAACCGTATTCAGTCGCATCAAGCCCGACATGCCTGATGTGCGGATTCCACCGAATCTGCCTGCATCTGAGCTGGAAAATCTACCTGAAGGAGCCGGTATCTATTATTTCTATGATGGCGATGACCAAATACTCTATGTAGGTAAAAGCATCAACATCAAGAAAAGAGTGCTCAGCCATTTTCATCCGAAGGAAAAAAAGAAATGGGCCGAATTGTGGAAAGCCGTTCACTCCATCTCTTTTGAAGAGACCGGCAGCGAACTGGTAGCGCTGCTACTCGAGTCGCAGGAGATCAAAAAGCTACAACCTCCGATCAACAGCTCTCAGAAAAAACCATATTTCTCGTATGGCATTTTCGAACATGTGGATGATGGTGGTTACATCAATCTTTCCATTAAACGGAAAAAGAACCTGGAAGGCAACCCTTTGGTCGAAATACGAAGCTATTTTGAAGGAAAACGCCTGTTATTGAAGCAGGCGAAGAAGCACGATCTGTGTCATTGCCTTCTTGGGCTTCAGAACCTGAAAGGCAACTGCTTCCAATATCAGATAAAGAACTGCAAAGGCACGAAAATGGGCCTCGAATCGGCCGCGGAATACAATGCACGGGTAGAAGCAGCCAAGAGCGCACTGGGTCTTACCATGAACAACACGCTGGTGATCGGTGCCGGAAGGACCAACGAGGAATACTCGCTCGTTCAGATAGAGGATGGGAAATATGTCGGGTACGGATTCATTGAAAAGGAAGAGGCGAACCAACCTTTGGAATACATTCTGGAATACATAAGAAGACAGAACGACAACCCTGATACTCGGAAGATCATCCGTAACTACCTCACTAAGAACAAGAAAGATAAGCTAGTGGAGTATAAAAAAAGTCCCGACCAAGGCCGGGACTTCTGATCAAGAAAATGTGGGCATTCGCACCGGGGTTTCAGTAGTTGTTGATGTACCGGTCCAATTCTCTTACACTGCTGGAGAACCTGAACACATCATAAACAACGAAGTAGTTCTCTGGATCGGCCACAAACCGGTAGGCGAATTTTGCAATCTCCAAACGACTTGACTCGAAACTGAGTAACTGCATGATCTCTGCGACCTGCACAGACGAAGCTCCGTTCATTCTGATGATCTGCTTCGCCACGCGTATCTGGTCCGAATCGAATGATTGCATTTCGATGCTACGCAATGCACTGGCAAAAACATCGGGATGCATGCCAACAACAACCGGTGCGCATACCACCGGATCTGCAACTGGTCGTTGGTTGTGTGGCAGTAGACTTACAAAACCACCATTTCCGTTCGGATTCGGGGTAACAATCGCTCCATTTCCATGACCGTGTGCATCCCAGTAACTTCCTCCATGGTGTGCTAGCGGTTGCGCATTCACCTTCATTCCTTGCGGAGTGATCAAAGCAAGTACGTTCGATCGATGTGGGACACGGATGGTTCCTCTGAAAACGATTCCGTTATCTGCCCAACTGGTGGGTCTCATCAACTGAACCTGATAGTCTCCCGGCATCATGCTTTCCAAAAGGATGGAATTGTTGGCTGCCACGAAACGCTGACCATTTAACAGGATCATGGTATTTGGCCGATGCCCTGCCAGCTCAATGGTAAGTCTGGAGGCACTTGGATTCGCAAAAGCGACAACGGCCGAGAATAGAAGTGCTAAGGATGTAGATAATGTTTTCATGACTTCTGATTTTTAAAGGTTCAATAGGTGAAAACCAATTGGCGTGCCAAACGGATCCGACCC
>JBFHEW010000720.1:0-1883 GCA_041583955.1 Bacteroidia bacterium
ACACAGGCTCCTGGAGGGTCGAAGAACGCGCCTTGCGGATCATCTACGTAATAAACCGTTATCGTATCGCTACCGGAACACCCTTCGTTATCGGTAACTGTTACGATGTATTCTCCGGCAGTCACCCATCGTATGGGACCATTGTATCCGTCATTCCATTGAAAATCGTACGGGGGCGATCCGTTGGAAACAATTGCAGTCATCTGCACCGAATCGGTACAAGAAATGGCCACGGTATCAATGTCAACTTCCAGTTCAAGCCCCGTAATGGTGAACTGATACGTGAAATTGGAAAAACCGACAACCGGACAATTGTCGTCAAACGCGGTCATGACCAAGGTCTGGGTGGTACCGACAAACGATTGGTCAGGAACCCAACTGAACTGGCCTATGATTCCTCCGGGTGCCGAACCATTTGGAATAGTATTGAATGTTGCTCCTGGAAAATCGGCCAGATTGTTTGCGGCCATTCCATAGTTCAAACCCGGCAGCGTGTTGTTCAAGTATACGTCCAGTAGAATTCCACTTTCTGTGCAGAGCACAAACGTGTCACCGTCAAAGATCCCATCCTGATCGATGTCGAAATCGCTACCCGGATTCTGAGGACAGTTATTGATCACGCGCACCTGCATATCCCGCACCACTCTGCCGATGAGTACTCCATTCCGATACTCCTCTACCATCACCCCTACCACCGTTACCTGGCCATTTGCAGTAGGGTGAGCCTGAATGACGCCATTGTTGAATGAATAGTTGGTTCCGGTAAGCGGGTTATTTGGCGAGAATCCTCCCGTATAATTTACACTCTGACCAGGATTGTGCCATGGTGTGTAAACGCTGTAAACCAAAAGATCGCCATCAGGATCGGTCGCTGTGGCCAGTATGGTATTGTCTTGATTCAGGCAGATGAAACCTCGGGCAGGCACGTCAAACTGAGGTGAGCTGTTGCACGGTGCTGCCAGATTATTCAAAAACGCACTCACAAATATGTCCTGACTTCCAGGAGCATTGATGGTATTGATATCTGCACTCCTGCAACACAGGTCGTAGCTCATTGTCCAATTGGCACATGGAGGCAGTGTAACCGTAGCCTCGTAAATATATTCCTGAATGCCGGGGGTGTTACCGTTTCCGCAATTGGAAGCCGCACAATACACTGGGAGTTCGTGTGGCACTAGGTACTGATCGAAGGGAGGAAAAGGTGGTGTCGGTGGCTGAAGTGTCATGGGCACGTTCTGATTACCACAACCTGAGGTTATCGTAACCGTTGGCGCTGCAGGTGCTGCAATTCCACCACAATCACGATAAAACACCAAGCGTATCCGGTACTGATCTCCACCCAGGCATTCGTATGTAATCTCCGCCCCCAACGCATGCGAAGCCTGTGCTTCCTGAGTCGGCAGTGCACTGCAAAGCGCAACACAAACAAGCCAGAAGAAGTAAAGGTTTTTCATATCAATGGAACGGGTTGCAAACCAACCGCCTCAATAACGATTAAGTTGTGCTTCGGTTGCTTAACATCTGCAAAGACGGATGCCATTAACCGAAGGAATCAAAAATAGCCAATAACGGATGCGAAACTGTCAGTTTCCGACCCAATCCACCCCCTTAATGAGACTGGCAAGCGTATCTGACTCAACACCACCTGGCGATGGCTGGAAGTCGTATACCCACGAGGCGTTTTCGGGCAAACTCATCAGAATGGACTCCACCCTTCCGTCTGTTTCCAGACCGAACTTGGTTCCCTTATCATAGACCAGATTGAACTCCACGTAACGACCTCTTCTAAGGTTGCGCCACTGCAGGTTGGATTCAGAAAAAGACCTGTTCTTGTTCAACGACACGAGATGCCTGTAGGTCGGGGCGAATGTTTCTCCTACTGC
>JBFHEW010000721.1:0-1882 GCA_041583955.1 Bacteroidia bacterium
GATACGACCGTCCGAAAGGTGGTTATCGGCAACCTGCCATTTCTGATGTCAGATACGGTCGGGTTCATTCGTAAACTCCCTCACCAGTTGGTAGAGAGTTTCAAATCAACATTGGACGAGGTGCGCGAAGCGGATATTCTGTTGCATGTGGTCGATATTTCGCACGCTGAATTTGAAGATCACATCAATGTGGTGAACGAAACACTGGCTGAGATAGGGGCACGCGACAAGCAGACCATCCTCGTTTTCAATAAGATAGATGCTTACACGTATGTGAAGAAGGATGAGGACGACCTGACGGAAACCACCCGTGAAAACTGGAGTTTGGAAGACCTGAAACGCAGTTGGATGGGTAAAATGGGCGAAGATTGCATCTTCATCTCAGCTACCAAAAAGGAGAACATCGATGAACTACGCGACCTGCTTTATGAGCGGGCCAAGGCGGTTCACATCACACGTTATCCTTACGACAAACTGTTGTACTGAAACGCGTCATTGCGTAGGAGGGATGACCAAAGCGGTCTGGAGATTGTCGCGCTTCGCTCGCAATTCCGATCAATCGATCTTTTGCGAAACCGCCTTCACCGTTACCGAAGAAAGCGGTTGTTTCAAGGCATATTCCGCTTTGGCAAATGTTTCTTCCAAGGCCTCAGGCAGATTCACAGAAACCGTGTCTTCCTCGTTTCCAACCTTGCATCGGAACGGATTCTCCTTTTTCATGGCCAAGTAAATATCCCAAAGCGTAATACTCATGGCCGGTCGGCCCAGGTAGTAACCGCCCCCGATTCCCTGCTTCACTTTTATGAGGCCGAATTCTTTCAAACGACCAACAATTCTGCGCACAACCACGGGGTTTGTTCCGATACTTTCGCCCAACTCGGTGCTGTTCACCAGTGTTTTGTCGGTTCTGTCGAGATAAACACAAATGTGAATGGCGTTGGTGAAGGTGGAATCGATCTGCATGGCTGAATTTTGCCACTAATGTAACTCTTAAAGTATTTTATGAGCCATTTTCAGGCATGTTTTTACTCACAGATTGTCAAAGATTGACTTTTCCACGCAGCTCTTTTCATCTCACAACATTCACGCTTTCCTTTTGAGCGCTTATGTTCCAACCTTTTTCCTTCCCTTCTTGGGAGGGTTTGGTGGAGGTGTATATTTGTCGAAAATCACAGAACATGAGCGCTTACATATACGATGCAGTAAGAACACCACGCGGAAAAGGGAAACCGGACGGGGCTTTAGCCTCTGTAAAACCGGTCGATCTACTGGCTTTGACCTTCAAAGCCATTCGTGATAGAAACAATCTCAACACCGATCTGGTGGAAGATGCGATCATTGGATGTGTGAGCCCTGTGAAAGACCAAGGAGCGAACATTGCCAAGGCGGCTGCTATCGAAGCCGGTTACGCTGAGACCACCGCAGGCGTGCAGGTGAATCGGTTCTGCGCATCAGGTCTGGAGGCCATCAACATGGCAGCAGCGTATGTTGGAAGCGGCAATGCAGACCTTTTGGTTGCCGGTGGATTGGAAAGCATGAGCCGCGTGCCGATCGCATCAGATGGCGGACCGATGTACGATGACCGTGATTTCATCACCAAACATGGCCTGGTGCCACAAGGTATTTCTGCCGACCTCATCGCGTCAAAATTCGGCTACAATCGTACGCAATTGGATGAATTCGCTTCGCGATCGCACGCAAAAGCTGACAAAGCATGGAACGAAGGACGTTTTGCAAGGTCTATCATCTCTGTGAATGGCGCAGATGGAAACGTGTTGCTCGATAGGGATCAGATGATCCGTCCGGGAACATCTGCTGAAGGTCTCTTGAAGCTGAACCCAGCATTCCAGAAGTTGGGAGACATGGGATTCGATCAATTGGC
>JBFHEW010000722.1:0-1875 GCA_041583955.1 Bacteroidia bacterium
AGCCAGTATGTCTTTGGTTGGCGCTGTTAAGCAGCATCCAGGCCGACCAGAATCCGATGTTGTTCACGTGGGCGTAATCCCTTACCTGTTTGGCCTTGATGAGCCAGATGAATGCGAACACTAGAAGAATGAAAAGGAATGCAGCAATAGGTGGACCGTTTTCATCGCTGCTTCCTTTGCCTTGATATTCTCCTCTTGTTACCTCAATGATGGCGTCTGAAGCTGCCGCCAGACCACCAGCGTAATCGCTGTTCCTGAAACGAGGTTTCATCTCGTTTTCGATGATGCGTTTGGCCAGTGCATCGGTCAATGTGGCTTCCAGACCATAACCGGTCGCGATCCACATTTTGCGCTCTTCCATACTTACGAGTATCAGCGCACCGGTATTCGTTCCAGCCTGTCCGACACCCCATTTTTCGCCCAGTTGAAATGCGTAGTCGTCAATAGGATAACCATTGAGTGTCCGCATCAGCACGATGGCTATCTGTACCGAACTCTCCTGATCGTAAGCGACTAGCTTCTTTTCAAGCATCTGGATCTCCGATGCCGTAAGCGTGTTCGAGTAGTCATTCACCAACCGATCGGAGCGGGTTGGGAATTCCTGTGCGATGGAACCGAAAGGAATGGCAAGAAGCACGATGAAAAGCAGGTTCCTCATTTAATGATGATCTCGTCTGATAGTTCGTTGATATCACCTTTCCGGTAGGGGAAATGGGTTGCAAGTGCTTCACCTGCCATGCGGATACCTTTCCCAAGCCCTTCGGTGATCTCACCCTGCTTAAAAGAGCGTATCATTTCCATTTTAATGTGGTCCCAGAACTCGTTTCCGACCTTGGCATTGATGCCGGCATCACCGAGAATGGCGAATTTCCGGTCTTTCATCGTTAAATAGAAAAGCACACCATTCCGAAGTTCGGTCCGGTGCATTTTCAATTCTTCAAAGAGGAAAGCTGCTCTGTCCAGAACATCTTCCTGACATGTGTTCTCCACGTACAGGCGAATCTCTCCAGAGGTGTTTTTCTCGGCAGCTTTGATGGCTGCGTCAAGCACCTCCAATCGGTCGTCCGTGAAGTATTCCTGTGCGTTCAAATCAGAATTCGACTTGCGGGGCTTTTTCTGCTCCAGCATCCGCTTCGAAATACTCTTTCTTCTCGAAATCGAACATGCCTGCAATCATGTTGTTCGGGAATTTGCGGATGTAAGTATTGTAATCGCGCGCTGTCTCGTTGAACTTCATTCGTTCTACAGCAATGCGGTTTTCGGTTCCTTCCAATTGCGATTGAAGTTCGAGGAAATTCTGGTTCGCCTTCAGGTCGGGGTACCTTTCCACAACCACCATCAGTTTGCTGAGCGCAGAAGACAGACCATCCTGTGCAGCTTGAAACTGCTGAATGCTGTTTGCGTCAAGTTTCGATGGGTCGATGGTGACGCTGGTTGCTTTGGCACGTGCTTCGATGACGGCAGTCAAGGTCTCCTGTTCGAAATCAGCATAGCCCTTTACCGTTGCCACAAGGTTTGGAATAAGGTCGGCCCTGCGCTGATAAACGTTCTCAACCTGAGACCACTGCGCGGTGACGGCTTCCTGTTTCTCGATCATTGTATTGTACTGACAGCTCTGCAATCCCATGGATCCGGCAATCAGAAGAAGGAATAGTAGTTTTTTCATTTTCGTTTGATGTTTGGACAAATGTAACCATGACAACCGACCTGTGTTCAGCGTTTGGGTATGATGTTTAACAGTTTTTAGGGAATTTACTGTCCCGTTGAAGGATGGTTCTCAAATCCTTCCCACTGTCTTGATACGAACAATTGTGGCCAACCGGGGCTTTATATTTACGTTTGAGAACCAAAACATCAGAATGAAACAAATCGTTG
>JBFHEW010000723.1:0-1875 GCA_041583955.1 Bacteroidia bacterium
AAGGAGAAATACCTGACCAAAGTGATCTCGGGCGAATGGATCTGCTGTATCGGAATTTCTGAGCCTGGAGCGGGTTCGGATGTGGCGAACATCCGCACAACAGCGATTTTGGAAGACGGTCATTATGTGGTGAACGGTTCGAAGACCTTCATCACCAATGGTGTGTATGGCGATTTCATCGTGGCCGTTGTGAAAACCGATCCGGAAATGGGTGCGGCAGGCGTGAGTTTGCTGGTCATCGACCTCAATTCAGAAGGTGTTTCCCGAAACAAGTTGAAGAAACTCGGTTGGCATGCGTCCGACACGGCCGAACTGCATTTCGATAACGTGAAAGTTCCAGCAGAGAACCTGATCGGAGATGAAGGCCAAGGCTTCTATTATCTGATGGGCGGTCTGCAATTGGAGCGTTTGGTAGGAGCCATTGCCGGGTATGCATCGTGCGAATGGGCCATTCAGTACACACTGCAGTACATGAGTGAGCGGAACGCGTTCGGACGTCCGATCAATAAATTCCAAGTACTTCGCCACCGGATGGCTCAGCTCATTTCGGAAGTGGAGGCCAACAAGCAGTTCGTTCTGCATTGCGCACGTCAGCATGATGCGGGAGAGTACATCGTAAAAGAATGCTCCATGGCCAAATTGCTATCGAGCGAATTGGCCGAGAAAGTGATGACGCAATGCCTCCAAAGCTTTGGAGGCTACGGCTTCATGGAAGAATACAAAATGGCCCGCGCCTACCGCGATTGCCGTGTAGGAACCATCGGAGGAGGGTCGAGCGAGATCATGCGCGAGATAATTGCCAAAATGGTCATAGATGATACTTCCTACCAAAGGGCAGGATCAGTATCTTCAGCGCCCCGAACAAAGCCTGTTGAGGCTAAAAAGACAGAAACTAATCCTAATACAAACGATAAAAAACCAGTCATGAGTTTTGAAGCAATTGAAAGTGCCATTAAAGAGAAAGCAGCAGCAGCCAAGCCGCTAGGGAACACGTTGAAGTTCAACTTCGGAGAGCAGAACGTGATGTTGGACGGAACCGGAGACGGAAACGTTGTAACCGTGAACGATGCTTCCGAAGCACAGTGTACGGTTGATGTGGCCATGGAAGACCTTACAGCCATGCTGAAAGGCGATCTGAACCCAATGAACGCTTTCATGAGTGGCAAGATCAAAGTGAAAGGCGACATGAGCGTGGCCATGAAGCTTGGCTCCATCATGGGATGATTCCAACCCTTCCGCCACTGAGCGGAGTGTACCGGAAAGGGCGCAGCGATTGTCGTTGCGCCCTTTCTTTTTCCAATACATACCAATTTCAATTGTTCCCCCAAGCTTCGCAAGGGATCGGGCTTTCCTCCTCATCTTCTTTCGAGGAACGAAAAAAGGAAACCGCTACCAAATGCGAAGCATTCGTGAACTCATATGGAAATCACTCGCGAATGTTTGCAACCCCTGATGCAAGCACTTCTTACCGCATACCTTCAGGCCAACCGAAATGATACATTTGCAAAAAAATTGAAGCATGACGTTGATCAAATCCATTTCAGGAATACGCGGAACGATAGGAGGGAAGGTAGGAGATGGGCTCACGCCTGTTGACGTGGTGAAATTCACCGCAGCCTACGCAGCGTTCCTCAAGAAACACTCCAATAAGAAGGTGCTTTCTGTTGTTGTAGGACGCGATGCACGTATTTCTGGCGACATGGTGAACCGCTTGGTCACAGGGACACTGATTGGCAGTGGCATCAACGTCATAGACCTCGGACTTTCCACCACCCCAACGGTAGAAGTGGCGGTAACGGCCGAGAACGCTGACGGAGGCATCATCCTCACGGCCAGTCACAACCCCAAGCAATGGAACGCCCTCAAGCTACTCAA
>JBFHEW010000724.1:0-1871 GCA_041583955.1 Bacteroidia bacterium
CCCCGACCCATCAAAAAGTGAAAGGCCGTTGGGGGTTCCGATGATCAGATTGCCTTCGTGGTCTGTGGCCAGACAGGTGATGTTGTTGTCTGCCAGACCGAATTCGTCAGAGTAGATGTATAGATTCTGGCCATTCCATTGGAAAAGACCGGCAAAGTCCATGGTTCCGAACCAGAGGTTTCCAAAGCCATCTTCTGCTATGGAACTTATTTGCCGGTCATTTATGTCGGGGTCACTGAAAGCACGTACAAAGGAATGTCCATCGAACCTGAGAACCCCTCCGGCTTCGTTGCCTGCCCATACCTGACCATTCTTGTCGATGAACATGCAACTTGGTATTATATCCAATTCCTCAGTAGAGAAGTAATGGGTGAAGGCAAGGTTTTTCACCCTAACCATCCCTTTTCGTGTGCCAAGCCATGTATTGCCTTCAGCATCATTCATCACGGCCAGCACTTCGTTGCTCGGCATACCGTTGTCTTCACTTATCCGAAGCAGCTTACCCTTGCGTATTCGGTTTACGCCATTGTAGGTGGCCAACCAAATGTCTCCCACACGGTTAACAGAAAGGTCGTTTATCTGGTTGTTGGTAAGATTTCCGCTGGTAGAAGGTTTAAGAAACCGCCCGTTGGCCCAAATGCTTATACCGCCAAGCGTGCCTATGAGCACCTGGTCTTTTTTCTGGAAAATGCTGGTGACGTAGTTGTTTACCAGTCCGTTACCCATGTGGAGGTGATCCACCCTATCTTTTCGGATGATGTTCATTCCTGAGCCGTAAGTACCCACGAGTATGTTGCCTTCGGCATCCTGCGAAACTGCTCGGATATTGTTGGAGGCAAGTCCATCGGCAGTGGTTTTCGAATTCCATCTGGTTCCGTCAAATGTGGAAACGCCTCCGAAGGTTGCTGCCCAGATGTTGCCCTCCCGGTCTTGAAAAAGGTCCTGTACCTCGTTGTTTGCCAGCCCGTTTTCTTGATTCATGGTCCAAATTGAATCCTTCTCAATTACGGATATGCCTCGCAGCGGGTGACCGACCCAGATCTTTCCAGAACGGTCGCACATGATGGAAATGCAGTTGTTCTCTGCAAGCCCGTCTCTGAACCCGTATGTTCTGAATTTTTTCCCGTCAAACCGGCTCACTCCGCTGTTGGTAGCCACCCACACGTAGCCGAGCGGATCCTGGCACATGTCATTCACCTCGGAACTGGCAAGGCCACTTTCGCTGCCATACACCTGCAGATCGTAGGTCTGACCGTGTGCGCGGTAGCCCCAGATCATGGCAATGCATAGAACCAATGGAAGGAATAGATGTCTTCTCAATACAGAGCGGTAAATTCTTACTTACTTGACACGCAAGTACGAAGAAGACCTCAATAAGTTCCGAATTAATTTCCGGCCAGGAATTCCTTGAACCAAAGTCCGGAGTCCTTGATGGTTCGTTTCTGAGTTTCAAAATCGATGTGTACCAACCCGAAACGCGGATGATACCCCTCAGCCCACTCGAAATTATCCATCAGGGTCCAGCAGTAGTAACCTTGAACATTCACTCCTTCTCGTTTTGCCCGCAGCACTTGTCTGAGGTAGTCCTGGTAGAATTTCTTCCGTTGTTTGTCGTGAACGCGGTTGCCCTCCACCACATCGGGGAATGCGCTTCCGTTTTCCGTTACAATGATCTTGTCGATCTTCTCATATCGGTCAAAGTATTTGAGCATGTCGTAGATACCCTCGGGATATACCTCCCACTTCATTTCGGTTATTCCGGGTCGAGGCTTCAGATTCTTCGGGGCAATGGGCGTGCCGGCCATCCAAGGCACAATGCCGTTGGCCTTGGTAACCATTCTGGAGTAGTTCTGAAGGCCGTAGAAGTCAAA
>JBFHEW010000725.1:0-1868 GCA_041583955.1 Bacteroidia bacterium
ATCTTCAACGTTTCTTTGCCCAACATTTACCCCGACTTACAAATGTGATTGAGGGAGAAGATTTTGTTACGGACTTTTGCATCGATACGATCTTTAAAGCGATAAGAAAAAACTGATGGATAACACATCTCAATTGACTCCAGTGAAACGATTCTGGAGGTTGCTGCACCCTGATAGAAAGGAAATCCGGAATGTGTACGTATATGCGGTCTTCAATGGACTTATCAATCTTTCGCTTCCGTTAGGAATCCAAGCCATCGTCAACCTGATACAAGGTGGTCAGGTGAGCACCGCGTGGGTCGTGCTTGTGGTGGTAGTGGTGCTTGGCGTTACTGCAACCGGAGTGCTTCAGATCGCACAACTGCGCATCACGGAAAACCTACAGCAGAAGATCTTTGCGCGATCGGCATTTGAGTTTGCTTATCGGATACCGAAGGTTAAAATGGAGGCCATTTACTCGCATTACGCACCTGAGCTGATGAATCGTTTCTTCGATACGCTTACGGTGCAGAAGGGTCTCCCGAAGATCCTGATAGATTTTTCCACGGCAGTGCTCCAAGTGCTCTTCGGACTGATTCTGCTTTCACTTTATCACCCCTTCTTCATTCTCTTCAGTCTTATTCTCATCATCCTGGTATTCGCCATATTCAGATTTACGGGTAAACCAGGTCTGGAAACGAGTCTCATTGAGTCGAAGTACAAGTACCGGGTGGCGCATTGGTTGGAGGAGTTGGCTCGTACAGGAACGACCTTCAAACTGGCAGGTAGGACCGAACTGCCTTTGTCGAAAATGGACAAGGAGGTAGGCGCTTACCTAGGCGCAAGAGAAAGTCATTTCAGGGTGCTGGTGCAACAATATTCGCTGATGGTCGTGTTCAAAGCGATGATCGTTGCCGGGCTATTGGCAATGGGCGGTATACTGGTCATGCAGCAGTTGATGAACATTGGGCAGTTCGTGGCGGCAGAGATCATCATCCTACTTGTGATGGCCTCTGTTGAAAAGCTGGTCATGAGCATGGAAAGTATCTACGATGTACTGACAGCATTGGAGAAGATAGGTCAGGTTACCGACCTCGAAATGGAAAGGACCCAAGGCATCAATTCCATTTGCAAGCCAAGCGAGGCTGGAATGACGGTTGATCTGAACCAAGTTGAATTCAGCTACCCTGATGGCGATAAGCGCATTCTAGATGGACTTTCCCTAAACGTAAGAGCCGGAGAAAGATTGGTTGTAAACGGCCCGAACGGCTCTGGAAAGAGCACACTGCTTCAAATAATCGCGGGACTCTACAGCGTCCGTGCCGGGTCGGTCAATTACAATGGCCTTCCCATCGGAAACCTCAACCTCATGGCGTTGCGGTCGGAGATAGGTGATTGTCTGGCACAGGAACAATTGTTCGATGGAACTGTATATGAGAACATCAGTATGGGAAGGGACGGGGCAACGTTTGAAAATGTCCGCTGGGCAGTAAAGGAGCTCAAACTTGAAGATTTCATTCAGCGACTCCCTAACGGATACGATTCTCCGATTGACCCACAGGGCAAGAAACTTCCACGAAGTGTGGTGCAGAAACTCCTGCTTGCCAGAAGTATTGCTGATAAACCGAAGCTGCTCCTACTAGAGGACGCGCTGGAGCATTTGGATGAGACAGAGCGTGTTTCCATCATTGACTTTCTCGTCAGGCCGGAGAACAAATGGACCATTGTAGCGGTCTCTTCCGATCATTATTTCCACACCAAAGCAGACAGGGTGCTTCAAATGAGGAACGGACAATTCACACAATAGAATTTCATTTCATGCTCAATATATCAAACGTATCGATCAATAAGTATGTGGACCGTAGCCGATATCGGTCGCTGCGCGATGC
>JBFHEW010000726.1:0-1861 GCA_041583955.1 Bacteroidia bacterium
ATAGACCCTCGCTTCCACGTTTCCTAACGTGTCTGCCAAGTTGGATATTGTAACGATGAATTCGTTGTTCGTAGGGTTGATGCTGCGCTGATAGGGATCCGGAAAACAATCAGAATCTACCTGAAACGTACCAAGGAACTTATCGCGTACCAGAATGCATGAACCATCGTTGATCACGGCCTCCGGATCATAATTCTCGGTTCCGAATTCGGTACAACCTGTGTTTTTACAGCTACTGATGACGACCAGAAGAAGGATGGTACAAAGAAATCTCAAGCCTTTTTGGGTTAAGGTTTGCGATGCATACGCATTTGGGCCGACTAGGTTACCAAGGTCTACTGCGTTTTGGTGCAGAAGTAGTTGTAAACCTGTGGAACAGTCGTGACCCCAGGAGGGTTTCCACCATCCGACATTGGCACCTGCGTCTGTACTGTGAGGTGGAAATCAACAGTGTCGTTCTCGAGCCACATGCCATTTCCGGAGTAGGTTCTATTGTAATACTGCCCTAGGAAGGTGTCTTGAACAGCACGCTGTTGAAGTACGATGGTAAACGCAGTTGTGCTGCCTTTCAATAGAAGATTACCATTGAAATTCATGTTGAATGCATTGGCGGCCGTGTTCGCTTCCGTTATGGTCACGGTTCCTGCATCTACCGTGTCGGTTCCTAGGATCACGTCATTCCAGATACGTGTGTATCTGAAATTACCGATCATCTTATCCCTACTGGGAATGCAGGTGCCATCGTTCTCTTCTGCAGAAGGATCGAAATTATCTGCTGTTATTTCCATGCACCCTCTGTGAGGTGTGCAGGCCCAAACACCGATAATGATGATGGACAGAAATACAAGGAGCCGGGTGTTTTTCATAGATTGAAATAAGTCTCAAATATAAATAGTTTGCCAACTTCATTGGATGAGTCACAGACTGCAAGTTTTTTTCTTCAGAATCGGAAGATCGTGCAGAAAAATGTAGCTTTCACATAGTTTTTACCCATTCAGGTTGTCAGAAAGAACCCTTTTACGTGTAGTGGTCCTGTTGGCCATTTCGTTGGTGCTCATGTATTTAGGGCGGCATTCTTCGCTGCGAGCGTACTTCACACTGACCTATATGGAAGAAACCATCCGTCAAGCGGGTGGATTTGGCATGTTTCTTTTCATTGCGATGTATACGGTAGGTACATTG
The DNA here is from genome assembly GCA_041583955.1 of Bacteroidia bacterium. Lineage (GTDB taxonomy): Bacteria > Bacteroidota > Bacteroidia > UBA10329 > UBA10329 > UBA10329. Next base: position 1,183 of record JBFHEW010000726.1, read on the forward strand.
ATGAATATACCTGGGTTTCTCTTTCTGTTTGTCGGATTCGTGGTCTATCAGGGATTGAATGGCATTCTTTTGGGCTATGTGGCCAGCGTGGTAGGTGTAACGGTACACTTCTTTTTCGTGAGGGCAATGGCTGGGGAGGCTTTAGCAGAAGTAGAACAGCCTTTTGTACGCAAGCAAATGGAACGCATTTCAAAACACCCGGTGCGGACAACCGTAATGCTGCGGATAATCTTCTATGTATCTGCTCCCGTAAATTATGCGTTAGCCCTGTCAAACATCAAATGGAAGCAAGCGCTTTACGGCACCATGCTCGCCTTTCCATTCAATATCCTTTTCAACTACACATGGATGACCTTAGCCAAAGATTGGATATTGGAGTGGTTTGAGTAAGAAGCGCTAAGCTGTCTTCATAAGCAAGGAAACCCAGGATAGAGTAAAAAGATGCTCATAAACGAAGAAAGGCCATCGGATCCGGATCCGATGGCCTTTCATTCCAGGTGAAAAATGCAGTTACTGGGTTACTACCAGCTTTCGGGTAACCATTGCCTGATCGACACTTATGTTCAACAAGTAGATACCTGGAGTGAGTCCGAGCGCATGGGTGTCAAATTGCTGGTTGAACATGCCATTACCATGTGTTCCAGTGTACAGAGACCCTACATGCTTACCTGCCACGTCA
>JBFHEW010000727.1:0-1857 GCA_041583955.1 Bacteroidia bacterium
GCGATCATCTCGATCATAACACCTGTGCAGCCTTTGCGGTGTTGGCCACCAAATACTATTTCGACCGATTCAAGAAAAAGGGTAAGAATCCTAAAATGAAGGAGATGCCTCCATTCAAAAGATGGGTTCGGAATATGGTGAAGAAGAAAGTGGAGAAGGAATTCAAAGAAAAGGGAGCAGACCATTCGTATCTGTAAGCGCGTCCGTTGGTCAGTTTGACGTACGAAGTATTCTGAAGATCTATGCAGTCCAAGGTTTTCGACCTCTCGGAGCGAGATGCGTAACGGCCCTTAGCTTATCCTTTTACCAATTCGGCAATGATATCCTCCACCGTGATCCCTTCGGCCTCGGCCTTGTAGTTCCTCACGATGCGGTGACGAAGAATAGGTTCTGCCACAGCACGTACATCAGCAATATCGGGTGAGAATTTGCCATTGATGGCAGCGTGGGTCTTTGCCCCTATGATGAGATACTGAGAGGCACGCGGACCTGCTCCCCAGTTCACATATTCGTTTACTTTGGCGTTGGCATGTTCCGTATTCGGACGCGTACTCGTGGCCAATTTCACAGCATACTCGAAAACGTTATCCGGCACAGGGATCCTTCGGATCAGCTGCTGGAAATAAAGGATGTCTTCTGCGCTTAGCACAGGGTTCAATTTCACCTTCTTTTCCGTTGTGGTCAATTTCACCACATTCAGTTCTTCTTCATACGAAGGATAATCCAACCAAACGTTGAACATGAAACGGTCCAACTGGGCTTCAGGTAGGGGGTAGGTTCCTTCCTGCTCAATCGGGTTCTGTGTTGCCAATACGAAGAAAGGATGCGGCAACTCGTGGCGCACTCCTCCGGTGGTGACGGCTTCTTCCTGCATTGCTTCAAGCAAGGCGGCCTGTGTTTTAGGAGGTGTACGGTTGATCTCGTCAGCCAGAACGATATTGGCAAACAACGGTCCTTTGATGAACTGAAATTGACGTTGGTCGTTCAGGATCTCTGTTCCAATGATGTCTGACGGCATCAGGTCTGGCGTGAATTGGATACGGTTGTAGTTCAAACCGAGTGCATCTGATATACTGTTTACCAGAAGGGTTTTCGCCAGACCGGGTACGCCTACCAACAGGCAATGCCCATGGCTGAAAATGGAGATGAGAACGTTTTTTACAACTTCTTCCTGCCCAACAATGGCTTTTCCTATCTCGGCCGTAAGTCGCTGGTACGAATCCTGCAATGCGTGCATTGCCTCAACATCACTCGTGTATTTTGTCATTTCTGTGCCTGTGTCTTGTTCCAACGATGTGCAAAAGGGCAGTCCTTGAAATCATCGTCAATTCGAATATAGGTCGAAGCTGCCTTTTCGTTGATCCATTTCTGGATCATCTTGTTTTTCTTCTCTGCCAAAGCGGCCTGTTGTATCTTCTGATAATCATCTTTCATGTTGGCCACGTGCGGTTCGCTGCGCGACTTCAACAGAAATAGGTTGTAAGCTTCCTTACCATCTGGTGACTGTGTTTTCACGGCCTTCGATATTTCTCCCACCTTCAGATTATCAACCGTAAGGAACAGGCGCTGGTCAATGGATCCCAACTGCTCGCTATCGAATACGGTAGCTCCGGTCATTGGGTTGTACATGATCCCTCCGTTCATTTTGCTCTCCTCGTCATCTGAGAATTTTTCGGCCGCCTGCGCAAATGTCAGTTGCTTGTCCATGATAAGGCCGTGAATGCTATCCAGGAACGCTCTTGCCAATTCCAGGTCTTCGACCGAGGTCTTCGGTCTGACGAGGATGTGGCGGACGTTTATCTGCTCGCCTCTTCGTTCCATCATCTCCATGAAATGGAATCCGAAACTGGTTTCGAA
>JBFHEW010000728.1:0-1856 GCA_041583955.1 Bacteroidia bacterium
ATGGCCTGCATGCCAGACGGGTCTTTGGCCAGCATTTTCTCCAAATGCTGGTCGAAACCACAGTGGGCGTTCTGGGCATTGGCTGCAAAAAATGTAACCGCAATGGCGGCCAAGGTCAAGATAGATTTCTTCATAAGTGGGTTTTGAATCAGAACAAATATAAGCTCCGCGTCTTTCGATCTTTGTAATTTGGGTTACCCCAGCGCTATTTTCAGGTCAGCGATAAGGTCTTCGGCATCTTCAATCCCTATGCTGAGTCGGATCAACGAATCAACAACGCCCGTCTTCTCCCTTTCTTCCTTTGGGATGGAGGCGTGCGTCATACTGGCCGGATGACCGATAAGTGACTCCACTCCGCCTAGGCTTTCTGCCAATGCAAAAAGATGCGTGTTCGACAGCACCTTGGTCGCTGCTGCAATGGTGTTCTCTTTCAAGGTGAAAGACACCATCCCTCCGAACCCGCTCATCTGGTGCTTGGCAACCTCATGATTCGGGTGGCTTTCAAACCCTGGCCAATAGACCTTGTCCACCTTAGGATGGGATTTCAGGAAGTGTGCGATCTCTTTGCCATTGATGCAATGCTGTTTCATACGGATGGAAAGCGTTTTCAAACCTCTGAGAACCAAGAAGCTGTCCATTGGTCCGCAAACAGCGCCACTGCTGTTCTGAATGAAATACATGCGTTCTGAAAGTGCTTTGTCTTTCACAACAAGAGCTCCCATCACCACATCAGAGTGGCCTCCCAGATATTTGGTCACGGAATGCATCACAATATCTGCACCCAATGAAAGTGGCTGCTGCAGGGCCGGTGTGGCAAAGGTGTTGTCAACCGCCAACAGGGCTCCGGCCGATTTCGCGATCTTCGACATCGCTTCTATATCAATGATGTTCATCATCGGGTTGGTGGGCGTTTCCACCCATATGAGTCTGGTGTTGGCATTCACCTTGGATTTCACCGATTCCAGGTCGCCCATTGGGACAAAGTGGAATTTCACACCGAAACCCTCATAGATCTTGGTAAAGAGTCGGTAGGTTCCTCCGTACAGGTCGTTGGTGCTGATCACCTCATCGCCCGGTTTCAGCATTTTGATGACACAATCAATGGCAGCCATTCCACTACCGAAACAGGCACCATATTGCCCGCCTTCTAGTTGGGCAATGGCATTCTCGAGCGCATTCCGAGTAGGGTTTCCGGTCCTTGAATACTCATACCCTTTGTGATCGCCAGGTGCGGCCTGTACGTAGGTAGATGTCTGGTAAATGGGAGTCATGATGGCTCCGGTCGTAGGGTCTGGTTCTACACCGGCATGAACTGCTTTGGTTCCGAATTTCATGTGTTTGGATTTGAGGCAAATGTATAGGAATCTTTATACTAGCTTCATATTCCAAACGACCATTACGATGAGCGAACACGATAGCGGTTTCATTCCTTTTGAACCAAGGCCCTTTTCCGAAGAGCAAACCAAGCAACGGGCCTCAGAGTTCTTTGCTTACATGGACAAGCGCAGGTCGCTGCGGCATTTCTCAGACAGAATGGTTCCGAAAGAAGTGATTGAGAACCTCATTCGCACGGCATCCACCGCTCCAAGTGGGGCTCACATGCAACCATGGACCTTCTGTGCGGTCAGTTCGGCAGAGATCAGATCCAAGATCCGCGAAGCGGCCGAAAAAGAGGAATACGAAAACTACCACGGACGAATGAGCGACCGCTGGCTCAAAGACCTGGAACCTTTCGGCACCGATCATATCAAACCATTCCTCGAGATAGCGCCTTGGCTTATCATTGTCATGAAACGTTCTTACGAAATGGTCGATGGCGAAAAAAAGAACAACTACTACGCTACCGAAAGCGTTGG
>JBFHEW010000729.1:0-1855 GCA_041583955.1 Bacteroidia bacterium
GATTGTTGGCCTGCTCCAACACCAACGAAGCATTTGAATCGATCACGTCATCGCTCACCACCACGTTTCTGCGAACAGGCAGACAGTGCATGAATTTGCCATTATCGGTTAGTGCCATCTTTTCTGATGTCAGCATCCAATCGTCCAATCCTTCGCCAATTCGACCATAGTCTGTATAAGACGACCAGTTTTTCGCATACACGAAATCGGCTCCGCTCAAGGCTTCATCCTGATCATGATAAACCGTGATTCCATTCGTGAATTCAGGAGCGAGGTCAAATCCTTCTGGGTTGGCGATGCAGAAATCCACATCGGCCTCGCGCATCCATTCAGCAAACGAATTAGGAACAGCCTGTGGCAACGAACGCGGATGTGGTGCCCAGGTCAAAACCACTTTTGGCCGTGCCTTGGTCTTCTGTTCTTCAATGGTAATGAGGTCGGCCAATGATTGCAACGGATGGCGTATGGCGCTTTCCAATGAAAGGATTGGAACAGTAGCGTGCTGCATGAACTTGCGGATAACGCGGTCGCTGTAATCCTGTTCCTTGTCTTTCAGTGACGGAAACGTGCGCAATCCGATGATGTCGCAGTATTGCGAAATGACGCCAGCTGCCTCTTTGATGTGTTCCTGCGTTCCTGCATCCATGCGTGTGCCATCTTCCAATTCAATGGACCAGCCATCGTTGTTCAGGTTCATCACCATCACGTTCATGCCCAAGTTCATGGCAGCTTTCTGGGTACTTAAACGCGTGCGCAGACTGGGGTTGAAGAAGACCAATCCCAAGGTTCGATTCTGTCCGAAGTGCTTGTGTTCGAAGGGTTCGTGCTTGAGTTTACGGGCCAACCCGACCAGGCCGTTCACATCATCTACATCATTTACACCGATGAATTGTTTCATTGAAAGATGGTTTTAAGGGCGCTGATGAAGGGAGCAACCTCGTTCCAGTTGATAGATAGTGGAGGTAGGATGCGTATTTGATTTGGGTCTGACGAACCGCCTGTGAAAATGTGATGCTCATACAGCAGCTGGTCGCGAATGGGTTTGGAAGGGCCATCGAAACCGATGCCGAGCATCAAGCCGCGGCCCTTGATGGTGGTGATCTGTGGAATTTCCTGGAGGGCATCTTTCAACTGTTGCCCTACGGTTTCCGCGTTATCCATGAGTTTTTCCTCTTTCAATACCTTCAATACTGCAAGCGCTGCGGCACAGGCCAAGTGATTGCCTCCGAAAGTGGTTCCGAGCATGCCATGTTTGGCTTCAAATTCTGGACTGATAAGCACACCGCCCACTGGAAACCCATTACCCATGCCTTTGGCAATGGTTATAAGGTCCGGGCGGATACCTGCCGCTTGATGCGCGAAGAAGGTTCCAGTTCTACCGTAACCGCTCTGTATCTCATCCAGAATCAGCATAGTGCCATATTGCTTGCAAAGCGAAGCCAACTCCTGCAAGAATTGCGGTGTCGGACTGTTCAGACCTCCAACTCCTTGAATACCTTCGATTATGACGGCACAGACATCTTTTGACTTCAAAGCTTTTTCAACCGCTTCAATGTTGTTCAGTTCAATGAACTCAACGGGAAAATTGGATTGATTGACCGGAGCCGAGAGTTTGCTGTTGTCGGTCACGTTCACTGCAGCGGCCGTGCGTCCGTGAAAGCTGTCTTTGAAGGCGATAACTTTACGTCTTCCGGTTCGGAACGAAGCCAGTTTAATCGCATTCTCGTTGGCCTCGGCCCCGCTGTTTATCAGAAACAGGTCGTAATCCGGGTAGCCGCTCAGTTCGCCAAGTGCTGTTGCCAATTGTTGCTGTATAGGAACATGCACCGAATTGGAATAGAAGCCAATGCGCTGC
>JBFHEW010000730.1:0-1852 GCA_041583955.1 Bacteroidia bacterium
AACGTTACCAAGTCGTTTCTCCCTCCCATAGAAGAGTTTGAAGAGCGTGTCCGTGCCATTTGGGAGTCGGGTCATCTCACCAACCATGGTCCGAATGTACTTCAGCTTGAAAAAGACCTGAAACAACACCTTGGGGTCAAACATCTTTACTTGGTGAACAATGGCACCATTGCCATTCAGATCGCCATAAAAGCATTAGGTCTTTCGGGCGAGGTCATCACCACACCGTTCTCGTATGTGGCCACCGTTTCCTCCATTGTTTGGGAAGGGTGCACACCCGTGTTCGTTGACATCAACGAAAGGGATTTCTGTATTGACACGGAAAAGATAGAAGCCGCCATCACGGCCGATACAAGTGCCATTCTGGCCACTCATGTGTATGGCCATCCGTGCAATGTCATGGAGATTGAACGACTGGCAAAAAAGCACGACCTAAAGGTTATTTATGATGCGGCACATGCATTCGGAGTAACGCAGAACGGAACCTCCATCCTGAACCATGGCGATATTTCCACCTTGAGTTTCCATGCCACCAAGATCTTCCATATGGGTGAAGGCGGTGCCATTGTTACCGACAACGATGAGTTGGCCCACAGGATCGAATACATGCGCAACTTCGGGCACAATGGGCCCGAAGCTTTCCACGGGTTGGGAATCAACGGAAAAGTGTCTGAATTCCACGGGGCCATGGGGCTTTGCGTGTTGCCAAGAATGGAAGAGATCATGGCAGAACGAAAACGGGTTTCTGACCGTTACGACCAACGCCTATCTGCACTGGAACGCGCGTACAGGTATGATGCCGCAGCACAAGGAGGTTACAACTACGCCTATTACCCCTTTCTACTGGAATCTGAAGAACTACTTCTGGAACTTAGGGAAGCTCTGGTGCAGCAGCAGATTTTCCCGAGAAGATATTTTTACCCGTCATTACATACGCTGCCTTACCTGAAACCATGCGAAATGCCCGTTTCGGAAAGCGTATCGCCTCGAATGCTGTGTCTCCCTTTATACACGCAGCTTTCGAATGAAGAAGTTGACCTTATCTGCAACATCATCGTAGAATGCCTGACAAAATGAACAGCAAGAGGATTCTGATCATTTCCGACAATCCACAACTGACATCAGCGTTTGCCGAGATCGTAAAAGAGGATCTGTATAAGGATGCCCGATTTGAATACCGCTGTTCCCAAAACTCTGAGAAGTCTATGACAGAAGCGGTCGGATTTGCGATCGATTCCATCAACGTCAAAGCTGAGTACCAGCATATCTGCCAGAATTTTGACCTTGTCCTTTCACTTCACTGCAAACAATTGTTCCCAACCGAAATGGTGCAGAATGTGCGATGCGTGAACGTTCATCCCGGGCTCAACCCCTACAACCGAGGATGGTTCCCTCAGGTGTTCTGCATCCTTAACGGATTGCCTTTGGGAGCAACCATTCATGAAATAGACGAGCAATTGGACCACGGCAGCATCATTGCTCAAGAAGAAATCGAACTTCATGCGTGGGATACCAGCCGCTCTGCCTACGACCGGGTGCTGGCGGCCGAAATCCGTTTGCTGCACTTGCATCTTCGCAGCATTATCGACAATAAAACCGTCTCTCACCCTGCGAAAGAAGAAGGCAATGTGAACCTGAAGAAGGATTTTAACGCACTATGCGAAATAGATCTGACAGAGGAACTCACCTTCGCTGATGCCATCGACCGGCTCAGGGCACTGACCCACGCACCGTATCAGAACGCTTATTTCACGGACCCGAAAACGGGGAAAAAAGTCTTTATTTCCGTACAACTGACAGTAGCCCCTTCCTCTGAATAAGAACATGGTAAGCGCTTGCATCATTTCGTATA
>JBFHEW010000731.1:0-1848 GCA_041583955.1 Bacteroidia bacterium
AAGCTGTCCGAACTTTTCCCAGCGGCCGCTCATCACGGCATCTTTCACCTCATTGTTCACCTCGGTATCCCAATCTGTAGAGAGGTATGAGACCAAGCCTTCCACATACCATTCCGGCAAGTTGAGAAGTGTGTTGTTGCGTATCACGTCCTTAAAACTGCCGCCATACATCATCTGGTCGAGCATGACCCGTGCAAGGCCGGCCCGCAGCTGTTCTTCGTAGTTCTTGTAGTCTCCATCAAAATAGAGCATGAGTTTAGAACCGACAATGGTGGTAATACCACCTGTGTTGTACTGTTGGTCGGTCACGAGTCCGATGTTGCTCTGCTTCTGCTCCGAAAGCTTGTTGTAAATGATCACCTGAATACGCTTGTCGAGTGTATAATCAAACGTCTTTTCAAGGTCGTGAATGGCCCTGTCGCTGGCGCGCATGGTGTATTCGGCCAGTTTTTCGCCTCCTTGATAGAAGTACACATCAAACCGATCGAACCGATAGAAGAACCAGTCTGTCTTTTCGTACTGAACACGGTTCTTACCGAACTCCATTTGAGAGCCGTTGTAGAACTGCGCAAAAGAGGGACCACCGGCCAACACAGACAATGCCATGCTCAGCGCAATGAACCTATTGGCAAGAAAGCTGATGGATGGTCTTTGTCTATTCCTCATTTTCGAAAGGGACGTAAAGATACGTTTTCTAGTTCCTGACGGACTTGACACTTAAACAACCCGCAGCGTAAAATAGTATGTAATGCGTCTGACAATTTAGGATTCTTCGCATAGACGAACAGTGACAGGTGGAATGGAGAGGCGGTAGATAGCGGAGCTGAGTTTCTTGCGTTGGCTTCGTTATCATTGTAACCTGATGAGCAACCTTCCGCTTAATGGCCAGCAGCAAGAACGAGAGCGTGTGTTTCATCTTCTCATACTTGCAAGCAGCATTCATTTAAGTAACGCTGAACGTCTTGAAGTAAAGCAACTCGTTTCGCAGATAGATGATTGGGACGTGTTCGTTGACCGAAGCACAGGCACGCACCTCGCTCCCATATTACACAAAAACCTGAACGCTTGTAAGGAGCTCATTCCGGCCAACGTTCTGTCTTTTTTAAGTAACGCATACAATCAGGTGCTGGTCAGAAACATCCGGCTGTATGAGTCATTCGCTACAATACTTGGGCAATTGAATGATGCAGGGGTCGATTGCGTTCCGTTGAAGGGAATCTATCTTGCCGAAACGGTGTACAACGATCTAGGTCTGCGCCACCTGAGCGACATCGACATCCTCATACGATCGGAAGATGTTGAATCGGTCTGTCAACTGATGCAAAAAACGGGCTGGGACACGAAAAAAGCTGTACCACGCTCAGCGTTGGAAAGCGAAAAGTTTACGCCAGCCCATCCATATACATTCTACAGGAACGGTGTAACGGTTGAACTGCACACACACCTGTACAACAGGAGTCAGGGAGCGGATATTGGCGAAACTGCGCTTTGGGAACTTACCAACGAACAGGAATTCTGTGGCGGTATCATCCGGCAGTTCGGGAACGAAATGCTACTGCAGCATCTTTGCCTACACCTACATAAACACCTCGTGGGTCATGAGCTTAAAATGGTGAGCTTCTGCGATATCCGCGAGTTGACCGTAAAATACCGTGAATCGTTTGATTGGGATCATTTCGAAACGGCTTGCGCGCAATACCGATGCCTCAGCGAAGTGCAGGAAATCCTGTGGCTATGCGTCAAGCACTGGAAGGTGAAGATTCCAGATTCCTTTTTCAAAACCCATGTTCCAAATGACCATACGGAAGCTCGTTTCCTCGACTATTTCTCCGGCTACTCGGTGAAACC
>JBFHEW010000732.1:0-1840 GCA_041583955.1 Bacteroidia bacterium
CTACGATCAGGTCTATGTGAATATTGTCGATTCGACAGCAGTTGGGCCCACAGGACTTATCATGGGTGTAAGCAATTTCGATGCGCAGCTATACGCGTTGAGTGCGGTTACTTCCGGAACATATTCCATGGCCATCAATCGGCAAACGCTAGGCGCTTATTCCTATTGGGGCTCTGGCGAAATAAGTGGACGGGTGTTGACAGTGAATATGACCCGTATCGAATTGATTGACGAAACGTTGAACCTGTACGACACGCTTCAGTTGAACATTTACGGTCTTCGTAACATTGAATGATAATCAGGCAGCTGTGATATTCAAACCAAGACATATTTCATTCATCATTTCGCTGATCGCGACAGTTGTGATGCTCTTCTCTCTCACCGGTTGTAAGGAGGAAGTAGGCTGTACCAACCGAACATCAGACAATTACAATCCTGATGCGGTCAGGGACGATGGTTCATGCATCAATGCCAGAGATAAGTTCCTTGGCATTTACAGCATTCTTCATATCAACTGGCCGGACAGTTTCCCGAATCAGGCTGACCAGCGCACCCGTTTCATGACCATTGCCGAAGACAACCTTCGCGAAGCAGAAGACGACATCAAGATCTTCAACTTCGGTGCAGACAGTATTACGGTAAGGGCATTGGTGAACAAACAACGACTTACCATTCCACGCCAGGACCTGAGCGTAAGAGGTATTCCGATGACATTCAGAGGCGAAGGTCATATTGATGACGATGGCTATATCACCATCCTCTACTCTACTTGGCTGGCTACTAACGGACAGTTGGTGATTGAGGATGCCGTGATCTTCGGCAACCGGTTCGACAACTAAAATCCAATACCCTTGACTTTCTTTTCATGAACGTTCTCTTTTGGAAACGGTTCATCGGTGCGTGGCTTATCGCTTTCTTTTCGCTTACACTGTCAAGACTCGTTTTCTATTTTAACTTGCACGGTTACTTCGGGTCTCCGGTCTCCGAACTTTTGGATGCATTATGGTTCGGCCTTCAGTTCGATGCCGTTTCCATCGCCTATCTATTAGGACCATTCTTCGTTGCTCTTCCGTTCATAAGAAGCGGTTGGACACGGCACCTTGCATCAGCCTATTACATCCTGATGTTGGGCGCCATGAATCTGCTCAATTGCATTGATGCCGAGTTCTTCAAATTCACAGGTAGAAGGTCTACTGACGACCTTTTTGAGTTTGCATTCCTGAGTGACGACTTCGTGAACATTGCCCCGAATCTGCTGACGCATTTCTGGTATCTGCTTGCAGCGTTTGTCGTGATCATGCTGATTGCCCTCTGGTTATTCCTGAAGCTATTCAAAACAGATGATACAGGAACCAAGCTTTGGGTCAAATTCCTTGCCCTGCTCCCTACCGCTTTGGTGCTTGTATTTGCCGCACGCGGAGGCCTTCGGCCCATTCCTTTAGGAATCATTGATGCTGGAATGACCGATGCACCCCGATTGAATGCCGTTGTGCTCAGCACGCCTTTCACCATTATCAAAACATGGGGTAAACCAGAATTGGTATCGTACGGATTCCCTGACGATGAAACTGCCGATCTTGACCCGATCATCCGTCCCAGACCGACCACATACACAGGTACGTCTGAAGGACGGAATGTGGTTTTGATCATTCTGGAAAGTTTTGGAGCGGAGTACATCCGATCCTTGAATGGTCTTGAGCAAGGCTATACGCCTTTCATTGATTCGCTCTGTTCTGTCGGGTTGGTCTTTGAGAACGGATATGCCAATGGTCACCGCTCCATAGAAGGAATACCAGCCATTGTAGCGTCCATTCCAACGCTGATGTATGAGCCTTATACC
>JBFHEW010000733.1:0-1836 GCA_041583955.1 Bacteroidia bacterium
ACCAATTCTGTTCGCTCCATTGATGTGATAAATGTGTTGGGAGCCGTAGTGCTTCAGCCAGCGGTAAGCAACAATAGGATCGACATATCATCGTTGCCAAATGGCACTTATATCCTTCGGATCACTACGGATGAAGGTATCAGCGCCAAGCGCATCATAAAGCGTTGATACGCATCTGTTTGAAAACGTAAGAAAGCCCGACCGGAATCAACACCGGTCGGGCTTTCTGCTTGTAGAACATGATTGAATTCAGAAGGAAGCCATTTTCTCCTTGAATTCCTCAATGGCATCGGGTATATGCGCAGTGACCTCAAAAAATGCTGCCAGCTTCTTCTCATCGATCTGGTTGACAATGGCCCTTTCAAGCCTATAAACCGCTCGCAGTGCTACTTCGCGCTTCTCCTTTCCTTTTGCTGTCAGACATACGTACGACATCCTTTTGTCAATCTCATCCCTATTCCGAAGAATGAACCCATCCTTCTCCATTGATTTGAGTATGCGACTAAGACTATTGGGTTCCATACCCATTCTTGGAGCAATTTTAGTAACAGGGGTTCCCTCCTCCTCATTGATGGCCAACAGCACAAATGCCATGCTTACCGAAGCACCGTGCTCAGCTGCCATTTCGTTATACAGTTTCGATATCTGAAACCAAGACGACCTCAGCTGATAAATGACCAGCTGATCCGCCAACCGCAGAAATTCATCCATTCGTTAAATTTGAGCACGCAAGATAGCATGATCGGAATGTTTGAATTGACAAGAATCAATGTTTGAATGAAAATGTAATAACTTGCATTCATGATAAGAAAATCAGTTTTCGCCACTCTTACTGTAGGGATGCTCATTCTTTTGTGGGGATGTCCCTACAAATCGCCTGTAGCATTGGGTCCTGCAGAAGAGAAAATACGTTCAGAATATATTGGTTCCTGGGTACCTGAGAATGAGGTTACGAAGAAGAACCCCTCATATTACGTCATTGGCAAGTACGATTCGGTGCATTATGCCATCGATAACGTGCAGTACAACGAAGAGGCGGATGACTACACCACTAAGAACTACATCGGCCATACCACCTCCATGGATGGATTCGTGTTCATGCACTTAGTGGAATCCGGAACCAAGGAGTTCCTGATGCATCGACTAGACATCACTCCTACGGGCCTGATCCTTTATGAAGTGACTGATAATATTGACGAGCGTTTCGACTCTTCTGATAAGATGCGTGCGTTCTTTAAACAGCACATGCAATTGAGCTTCTTCTATAACAAGGATGAACTTCGTTTGGTAAGGAAACCGAATTGAAGTTACAACCTACAGCTGTTCAATTCTAACCCAATGTTCACTTCAATGCCGCGAGGATGTCCTCTGGCATTGTCCTGAGTCTGTAGTTGGTTGGAAGATCGGCAAAAACCACTTTACCCTGTTCGTCCAGAACGAAAGTTGTCGGTTTCGGAACATCGCTATCGTAACCCAACAGTTGAAACCCTGCTGGGAGACCATTTTCATGTAATATTCCCAAGGTTTTTGCCGCTTTATTATCAACATCCACCAGAAAATCGTAATCCATACCAACCCTTTTGGCGTGGTTTCGGCTCTTGACATGAGATTGCGGGCTTATCAGCGTGATTTTGACTCCTAAAGCATCAAACTGAGGCTTGAAACCATTCAGTTCCTGTACTTGGGCCGTACAAATCGGACACCAGTTTCCGCGATAGAATATCACCAGTCGCTTCTGCCCTTTCCAATCGTCTGAACTCAACGGATTGCCATCGTAATCCTCCAGCCCGATCCTGGGCAAACGCTTGCCCACAACGATCCTATCCTTGGTCCTAT
>JBFHEW010000734.1:0-1825 GCA_041583955.1 Bacteroidia bacterium
ATCTTGGATTGCCCCATGGCAACCTTCAGCATGGTGGTCCATCGTTCAGACGAATTGTCGTTTCTGTCTATATCTCTGCCAAGAAGGATGTTTCTTCTTATTCGCATTGCACTTTTCGCAAAAAGGCCAAAGCCCGCGACCAGCATCACCAAAAACAGTATTTGCGGAATGTATTCCATGTCTATCGTTTACTTCTTTTTTTCTTTCTTCTCTTTTCTACCGAACACCGAAACATGCACATAGCGGTTAGGGTTCGCTTTGATGTCAACAAATAAACTATCCAAGTTCGCTGTAGCCGCCTCCAGGTTGGCGTAGACCGATTCATCCTTGAACAGCTTACCGATGGTGCCCTCACCATTGTTTATCTTCTCCATGGCAATGGCCAGTTCTTCGAAAGTCTTGTTGGCGTTGTTGATGGTTGATGCCAATTCTGCAGCGGCCAAAGAGTCGGAAAGGGTTGAGAGATTGTTCATCAGATTATCGATCTCATCCTTATTCTCGTCCAAGGTGTTGGTGAATGCTTCCACATCGGAAAGGATCTTACCCAACTTTCCATCACTGGCCAGAATGCCGTCTATTTTGCTGGATGCATGCTTGAGGTTTTCGAGGGTTGCGGCCAGATCGGCAATGGCCGTGTTCACGTTCGACTCGTGGTTTCCAGGACCGAGTGCATCACGAACATCACCCACAAGCGAATCGAGCGAATCGAACAGTCTGTCTGCCTTTATCTTGGTGGACGCCAAACTCGAAGACAGGTCGGTGATGCTTTCCATCAGTGCACCTTCTATTTCTGAAATAAGTGTATCGCCTTCCTCGTAATACCCTTCTCCTGTACCGGTTACCAGATTGATGCTGGTGGTACCCAGTAGGTCGGAAACCAAGGTTGCCACTGTTCCTTTCGGAATCTCGTAATTATCTGCTGTAAGCACGAACTCTACGATCAGCATTTTCCGATTGACAGGTTCGAAATACACATCTTTCACTAAGCCCACCTTGAAGCCATTCACGGTGACCGAGTTGGAAGTGGTAAGCCCACCTACATTCTCGTAAGTGGTGTAGAACACACGTTGCTTACTGAAAATATCATTCCCCTTAAGGAAGTTATAACCCCATACAAAAGCGAAAATAGTTGCCACGGCAATGAACCCCGTACGTATCTCCCTTGAATATTTCATGCTCATTTCTTTAACAATTCCCTCGCTTCTGATACCTTGATACGTTCTCCATCTTTAAAAGCAACCACAAAAGCGCCTTGAAAACCTAGGTTCCTCAAATCGGACTGCAGTTTAGTGATTTCCTCAAAATCCTGAGTATTGCCAACCGTATACTTATAAAGACCATCTTGTTGGTATTGCCATACCTCTTTCCCTTTGAACTGAGGGTCGGTCTTGGCGAGTGGTTTTGTGGATGTTGCCACCTGTACCATTAAACGCACTCCTTCCGGTTTCCTGTTCAATGGAGGGTTTTCAACAACTGCAGCCTTCTTGGTGCGCTCTTCAATATCTTCCATGGTTATCACCTCCACATCATTTCCTTTGAGCTGAGCTATGCGCTGCTCCAACTGCTTCTTTCTCAGTTGCAGAAACAGAAGTTCTGCTTCTTCGGCCGTGGCTGCCTTCTGATCGTTGATGCTTACAGCAAGTTCTTCAGCTTCCTTTCTTCGCACCTCGGCTATGGAATCCTGAGTGGCTTTGAGCTTGGCCAATCTTTTGGCTTCGGCCAATTCCTCTTCGTATTTGGCCTTCTTTCGCTCGTTTTCCTGCGCAATTTGAACAAGATTCAGTGAGTCCTGCTTTCGTTTATCCGCATCCGATCTTTCACGGGC
>JBFHEW010000735.1:0-1823 GCA_041583955.1 Bacteroidia bacterium
ACTCCTTTTTCGTTCATCACAACCGATTCTGAGATTATTACCTTTAGCGTCAATCTTAAACCAAACACCATGTTCACCGACCGTATCAGCCAACGCATTCTTGCTTCGTTCCTCGGAGGCTCTGCCTTTTTACTGAGCTTAGCGCTGGTTCTATTCCTTACGCAACAGATCATTCCTGCGCATGCAGAAGAACTTGACCTTAGCGCAGACGCTGCTTGGGACGAAAATCTTAGAGGGGGTGTAGGTTTGGGAATAAAGGACAACACTGGTTATTTCGTCATTTGGGGACACCCCAATCAATTCTACAAGGTAGAACTAGACAAGGCAAAGGACTGGTATTCAGAATAAGGATCAGAACCAGCGCTTCTTTTTGAAGTAGATGAGCATGGCGATGAAAACGGTGATCATCAGGCCCCAAGCTCCGAAATAGCCATATTTCCAGTGCAGTTCCGGCATGTGGTCGAAGTTCATTCCGTAGATACCGGCAATGAACGTGAGCGGAATGAACAGCGATGCTATGACGGTCAACACCTTCATGACCTGATTCATTCGGTTGCTCATGTTGGCCACGTGCATATCCATCAGACCGGATAGCACCTCCCGATTGGTTTCCAGGTTATCTGCAATCTGGATCAGATGATCATAGACATCTCGGAAATACTTTTCGTTTGATGGATCGACCAGCTCGGTCACGCCTTTCTCCAACCCGCTCACGGCCTCGCGCAGTGGCAACAAGGCGCGTTTTAGCGTAATGATCTCGCGTTTCATGTGCTGTATCACCATCATGTGGTCGCCATCCAGATCGGCCGTTATCGCCTCTTCGAGGTCCTCCACGCGTTCCTCTATACGTTCAATGATGATGAAATAATTATCCACAACGCTATCGATCAGGCGGTAAACGAGATAATCGGTACCTCTTTTACGAATGAGCCCTGAATCGGTCCTTATCCGTTCACGGATCGGGTCGAAGATATCTCCCTTCCGCTCCTGAAAGCAAAGCACGTATGGCTTACCGAAAACAATGCTGATCTGCTCCTTCTCAAGTTCATTCTCCTCGTTATACCACATCATTTTCATGGTGAAGAACACGTATTCTTCAAACGGTTCCACCTTTGGTCGATGGTCTGTATTGAGAATATCCTCCAACACGAGATTATGGATACTGTACACTTTTCCGATGGCTTCTATGGCATCGGTATTATGTATACCATTGATGTTGACCCATGAAACGGTGGAAGTCTCCAAGCAGGTTCGCAGGTCCTCCACATTGGCAATCTCCTTCTCATGACTTACATCCTCAGAGTAATCGATCAACTCGATGGTCACTGGTTCCTCGCGGTGGTTTCCGATAAGAACCAATGCACCCGGAGGTAATCCGGCCTTGGAAGAATACCTTTTATGCTGCTTCCGTTTCTTAGGCATTCTTCGGTAGGTCTTTCTTGTACACTACGGTCCTGTATGGGAATGGAATCTCGATACCTTCACGATCAAAGCGTTCCTTCACGCTCTTGTTCAGGTCGCAGAACAGCTCCCACGATTTCTCTGGCGACTCGGTCCAAACATCGGCCCGTAAGTTGACAGATGAGTCTCCGAATCCGATGACGCGGCATTTGATCTTCGGCACACCGGCTTCCCGTTCCTCATCACTCCTTCCGTCAATGCACAGAGGATGCTTTTCGGCCTCATCCGTAATGATCTGGAATGCCTTATCGATATTGCTATCGTAACTTATACCGAAGAACAGTTGCCGCTTGATGCGCTCGTCACCGATATGCGCATTGATGATGGTCTGATCACTGATCACCGCATTGGGCACAATGATG
>JBFHEW010000736.1:0-1816 GCA_041583955.1 Bacteroidia bacterium
AGGTTGCTTCTCCTTATCGGCCGTTCGGCCGTTCACAAAAGCGGCAATGCGGCCTATGGTTTCGCCATTGCTTTTCAGGATCCAACGGATGACTTCGCTTTTAGGCTCGCTGAACACACGGTTCACCTTCGGGTCGAATACATCGCGTATCTCCTGATCGATGTTGCGGATATACATCGGGTCGTTGGCATAGAGCACAGATGGGAATCGGATCCATTCCTCTTCGAGCTGCGTTGTATTGACCTGTATCAATTGCATGCAGCAAGATTATACAGTTTTATTCTTATTCGGCCTCGGATCGGTCAATTCGGAGGGTGCCGCCTCAGCCCGAAGAGCATCCGATCGCCTGTTGGACCGGTGGTGGTTGTTCGTGCTGCGTTGCATTCTCTTTAACAAAAGTTAACAGGCACAATTTCCGAATTGCAAGGCGGTTTAAGCAGCAAACCAACACCCGATCATCATGCAGCCGAAAACCCTTTTATTCCTCATGTTGGCAGTACCCATGCTGGCAACCGGACAACAGTCAACGAAACCGGAAACACTCAAACTGAAGAACCACCATGGCGGGCTGTTCTCGTTGGGAATGCGCACCACGGTAAGCACCTTCAACCATGGGTCTTGGCAGGGCGCCAGTGTGGGTGCCGGTGGGCAATTCAGACTTCAGTTCCACGATCGCATCAACACCGAATGGTTTGCCGATTACCTGACCTCGAGCATCGGAAAAACGGGCAACAGGCAGGATGCTCACATCGGGTGGTCGGTGATGTTCTATCCGCTGAAGGATAAGACCTATACCCGGTTCATGAAACCATACCTGGTGATGGGACATTGCTTCGATTACACGAAGGTGAGCGAGAATGCGAATCCTTCCAACTCAAAGGAACGCTGGAGTTCGGCCATCCAATGCGGTGTGGGCAATCACTTCAACATCACCGAACGGTTCGACCTCACGTTTGTGGCGCAGTACATGTTCCACTTAGGCGGACACATTGAAGCACACGAGGAAGAAGGCGTATTTGAGATACACGATCATGGCGGGCTCAGCCTCGAAGGCCACTTATTATTCACACTTGGAATCAACTACAAAATCGCTGACCTATGGTAACCAGAGCCTCCCTCCTGTTGATGCTTGTGAGTACACTTGCATTCGGACAAAAGAAGAACAGACCTGAACTGGAAGGTGCAGACATCATCCGAAAAGGATTGGTGCGCGCACAGGCCACCCTCTCACCGGGTTGGACCATTGTCGATGGCAATACCAACCTCTACCTGCAAGGCGATATGGAGTATTTCCTGGAAAACAGGGTCTCGCTGAAAGGGGACATCTCCTACTTTCTCGACACACAGGGAAACGGATACTTGAAACACAACCACAGTCTTTTCTTCGGTGCCCAATACCATTTCCCCATCAAGCGGTTCGACCCGTATATCGGATTCCATCCGGGCATCAGCCTCATACAGGCAAAGAACCCAAGTATAGGTACCACCGAACTTCCGGTGGCCTATTCAGAATCCGTATTGAAAGCTGCGCCTGCCATTTCAGTGGCAACAGGCTTCAACTATTATGTGTGGCGGTACATCCATTTCATGGTGAACGTGAAATACGTGCATGCCAAACATCCAACCGAATGGGCCACCACGTATGCCTTGGATGAGTTCCGCGTTTCGTTCGGGTTAGGCTGGAATGTGAACATGATGAAGCAACGCAAATAAGCACACTGACCTTGGGTTTGGGGAACAGGTGGCTACGGGCCACCTGCACCATCCCCGCCCTTGGTCTTTCCAACTCCGGTAGGATGATGCTGAATACATATTG
>JBFHEW010000737.1:0-1814 GCA_041583955.1 Bacteroidia bacterium
AATGGATTCGTGCGTGCCGAAATTGCGGTAATGGATACGGTTCATGAGCACTTCCCTCAATGGGTCGAGGTTGGTATTGGAATTCGGTTGATCGATACACGAGAAGGACGTGTATCCACACAGATTGGAATCGAATGCCTGCACGGGCAACGTTGCCACTTGCGTTAGCGTGGTATTGTTGGCATTGTTCCAATTGATATTGAATTCCCAGATCTCCAACGCGTCCGAAACGGCACCGCTCCACGCATCGTCCCTCATACGCATGACCATGGCCGGTGTTCCTGAAGGTGGAGCCACGGTTCCATTGAGACTTACGGGTGTAGCAGCCTGAAACCCGGTCGTTCCGAACGAAGGAACAGTGAACCGTTGCGCAGTGCCCGATGTACCCGAAAGCATCTGCGTTCGGTTGAGCGCATACACCGCAGGCGAATTCTCGTTGGTGGTAACGATATAGGCGTTATTCCAGATGGAATACTTCGGGTAATCCGGAAAATTGGTAGCGTTGTAGGTATATGTGTACCAGCTTCCTAGCGGATCGGCCGTGGTAGAAATGGCCACCATCAATCGGTTTCCGGAACTGGCAAACTCGCTCATCAGCCAGCGGCCTGCCTGCTCATCATAAAGCACAATGGGGTCTCCTGCCCCACCCGGAAAGCCCATGTAGTTATCAAGGTAGGTGGCATTGACCACCACGCCACCTGTCTTATCATAGATCTTGAAATACGAACCTGAACTTCCATTTATCATCTGAATGACGTGATTCGGTCCTACATCCACACACGGGTCGGCAGGACTTACGCTCGTAAAGCCGATACCTTCAAAGCTGTACGCCAACGACTTATTACTGGCGGCACTTGGCGCGTAGTTCTGCTGCCAAACAGGGTCGTTACCATTCGGTTTGGCCAATGGATTGACCGCTTCGTTCAGCACCCAGTCTGTTTTCGGATGATAGCCCTCCTTCAATGTTTTGGTGATCTCGTTCTCGGCATTCGGATCCTCCACATAATCGCGCAACGGAACCGTTTCTCCCAAAAACGTGACGGGTATTTCTGTAGGGTTTCTAAGGATATTGTCTTTTTGTGCAAGAACCGAAGTTCCAACTAGCACTCCAATGGCTAGGAAATAGATTTTCTTCATAAGCAGGTTAAGCGTTCAACAATGGCGAATCTAAATGAAACGTATCAGTGAGAACGCAATGGTGTTGTCAATTGTTGAAAATCCATTGTAAATCCGTTGTTGGAATGCAACGGCAAGTTGACATTGAACCGAAAATGCACGGTTTCGTGATCGCGTATCTGTAAGAGATTAAAATTCGCTTAACACGTCAGTACGATCGATTTCCTGCTGAAATTCGCGCTCTCAAACAAGTACCATGCGCCCCATCAACCTCTTTATACTGAAGTACCTGAAAGAACTTGAAATGACAGGTGTGATCATGCGCATTTCCAGTTTCAGCGTGGTAAGCTGGATGGGTGCCGACAGTCCATTTCTGTACGTGTGGCTACTGAATACCTTGGATGCCATTTTACTCACCTGGTGTGCCATTCTGAAGAAGGATGCGGCCTATTCGTTGCTCAATGGCTTCTGGATATTGGTAGGTGTGGTCGGCATACTGAGAGCAGGCAACTACATTCACTGATCTGACCGATTCAGATAGGCCGTGATGCGGTTATGAAGGACTATTCCGTTCTTCGCGGTCCATGACATTGCTGAACACCATTTACACCAGAACGTCCGAAATCATTCTCACAGCTCTTGCTGCTCAGACACGCATCAAGGAAGACGCCATCTGCAATCCCAACACCTATTTCAGC
>JBFHEW010000738.1:0-1811 GCA_041583955.1 Bacteroidia bacterium
CCAGCAGACCATTAGAGGCGTTGACACGAAAAGATAATTTCAATCAATTGGCTGTTTCCTTCGGGCTTCGATTCTACATTCGATGATCGGATCTACTTCTTGCCTAGATAGGCGCTCAGCATCCAAACGGTTTTCTCCTGCTGCGTGATATAATCGCTCATCTGGGAGTTTGTTCCTTCATCACCGGCATCAGCCGAAAGTTCCAATATTCTCCTTTCTATCTCCAAAAGTGTTTTCAGGTTTGCAAGTGTGGTCGACACGGTTCCCTGACCGTCTTTCACGTTAGCCGCCTCTTTGATCGATGAATGCTGGAGATATGCCGTGAAGGTGTGGTATGGCGTCTCGCCCAGCGTAAGAACACGCTCAGCAATCTCGTCCACTTTCAGAACAGCATCATCATAGAGCTCTTCGAATTTAGCATGAAGCTCAAAGAAGCTTGGACCTTGAATGTTCCAGTGAAAGCCTCGCAGATTCTGGTAGAACATCTGATAATTGGCCAGAAGCGTGTTCAGTTCCTTTGCAAGTTCGTTCGATCTGTTCTCGTTCAATCCTATTTGATTGGTACTCATTGTATTTGGTTTTAGTTTATGTGAATTTCGGTGAATCCGATGCATCTAACATGACACAGGTCACGTATTTCAGTCTTCGTATGAATTACGCTCTTCCGGTATGTCGCTCAGATATTCAATGAATTCGTATTCGTTGCCATCGGCATCTTTAAAGTAATCGCGTATGCGGTGCTTTTGTTCAGTCAGCGGGTAACTGCGCTCGTAGCCAGCTTCTGAAAGTCGCTTCCCAACAGCTTTGGCATCTGCTACCACAAATCCCATGTGGTTGAACCCGAACGATAGGTAATCACCGCTTCCCCGTTTCTTGTCAAACGACTCGTTCAGCGCCAAGTACGAATCGTCTGTGCCTATGTGTAGCCATCTTCTTCGGTTGTCCTCTCCGCCTCCGCGTATCTTGAATTCCGGCATGGCGGTTTGAATGAATTTCACCGCTTCGTCCAGATTGTTCACTGTGATGTTGTTGTGTTCTAAATAAGAATGAGTTTTCATCGTTATTGATCTAGGTTGATAATGAATACATGTGCAAAGTTGTTACTAGAATCAATATCAGTCAAATCAATAGTATTTATATTTGAATAGAAATAAATTATAAATGACCCTTCAGCAACTTGAATACATCCGCGCTCTTGACATAGAACGGAATTTTGTACGAGCCGCAGACAGATGTTTTGTGACGCAGCCATCGCTTACCATGCAGGTACAGAAACTTGAGGATGAACTTGGAGTAAAGATCTTTGACCGCACCAGAAAACCGCTCATACCGACTCCGATCGGAGAAAAACTCGTTGCACAGGCGTACACGATCCTCAGAGAGGCCGAACGTTTCAAAGAAATGGTGAAGGAGCAGGAGGGAAGATTGAGTGGCGAATTGACCGTGGGTATCATTCCTACACTTGCACCGTATCTGTTGCCATTGTTTGTCCCCGGATTCGAGTCGGCCTATCCGGACATCCGCCTCGTAGTGCAGGAGCTCCAGACCAAGGTCATAGTCGAAAAACTACGGAAAGATGAGCTGGATCTTGGTATTCTCGTAACCCCATTAGAGGAAAAAGGCATACTGGAATCTGTGCTTTTCAATGAACCGATGGTCGGCTATGTGGGAAGGAACCACCGTTTGTTTCCTAAAGAAACGATCGGGGTTTCGGATCTGGATCTTGATGACACGTGGCTTTTATCGGAGGGACACTGCCTGCGGGCTCAGGTGCTCAATATCTGCAAGGCGCATCAGAATGATGAAACCAG
>JBFHEW010000739.1:0-1811 GCA_041583955.1 Bacteroidia bacterium
ATCCGCAACATCGATCAGGAGATACGCGATGTATTCGACCCGAAGGTGAACCGCGTGTTCAGCGAGTCTAAAAGCGAAGTCGTCCGTTGGATCCTTAAAAGGAATGACGAAACCATAGGCCGCATTGCCGCTTTTGTGAACGGCCGCACGGCCGATAAGGAGAAGCAACCTACCGGAGGGTGTGGTTTCTTCGATTGCATAAACGACCAGAAGGCAGCCGATACATTATTCGATGCTGCCAAGGGTTGGTTGCAGTTGCGCGGCATGGAGGCCATGGATGGCCCTGTCAATTTCGGGGAGCGCGATAAGTTCTGGGGCGTACTCATTGATGGGTTTGTGCAGCAGAACTACGGCATGTTCTACAATGCTCCGTATTACAAGGAACTGTTTGAGGGTTACGGCTTTCAGTTGTATTTCAAGCAGTACACCTATGCCCGCGATATACGCAAGACCAAAGACTTCGAGCCGCGTTTTTACGAACGGGCGCAGATGGCATTGGACCATCCGGACCTCACCTTCAGGCATCTTACCAAGGCCGATATGCCCAAGGCAGCAGCCTACTTTCAGGAAGTGTACAGCAAGGCTTGGGGCGGTCATTCCGGTGTAAAACCCATGACCTTGGAACAGTGCGAGAAGATGTTCAAGAAGCTGAAGCCCATTGCAGACCTGCGTCTGTTGTATTTCGGATTCTACAAGGAACAGCCCATTGCTTTCTTCATTTCAATACCGGAACTGAACCAGCTGTTCAAACACGTCAACGGCAAAATGAACCTGCTGGGTAAGGTCAAGTTCATGTACCACAAACTCACCGGAACCTGCAATAAGGCGCTCGGACTGGTTTTCGGGGTGGTACCCGAATGGCACGGAAAAGGCGTAGAGGCCGCCATTGTGGTGGCGTTCAGTAAATTGGCTTGGGGCAAAGGGTTGCCCTACGAGACCATTGAAATGAACTGGTGTGGCGATTTCAATCCGAAGATGATGCGTGTGTGCGAGCAGTTGGGAGCGGAGATCATCAAGACCCACGCCACCTACCGTTACCTGTTCGATAGGGACAAGCCGTTTGAACGCTGCCCCATCATTGGAGGGTAGTGGTCTTAGTGTTTCAGCACCTTCTTCACCAGCCGCTCACCGTTCGGACCGGTAATGACCAGATGATACATCCCGGGCCGCAAGGCCGACCCATTCAGGTTACACAACCATCTATGGTTACCTAGTGGTGCCTGTTCTGTTCCAAGGTCGACCACTTTCTTGCCGGTTATATCGAGCAATTGAGCATGAAGCACGGCCGCAGCGGTCAGTTTCAGGTCAATGGCGAAACCATCAACGAATGGGTTGGGCTGCACCGTCACGTATTCAGGCATCCATAGGTCCATGATGCCGGTTGATGACGTATCCACCGGATTGGAGGTGGTGTCAACCGGGTCTGGTGGAAAGGTACTGAGTGTGAATCCGCGTAGCGAATCAAGGTACTCGACCGTGTTCACTACACGCTGCCCGAAAAGGATCCTTCCACGAACCGTGAGCAACGATGCACCTATGTTCTTTCCTAGCCATTTGATCTCGAATTCGGTAGGCCTTGGTTGCTCAAATCCGAAACCTTGTATACTGATGGTGTCAGTAATATCGAGGATGGTGGTGACGCGCAGCGCATCGAATGTTCCGTACCGCGTTGTAAGCTTTCCCCATGCATCCACCGTATTGGTGCGTTCTATCTTCTGCCCGAAGTGACCGAACTGAGGCACATCCACCCCGAATTGGGCGAAGTTGTCGTCCACATCGCCATATTCCAACGGAAACTCATAGATCTTATC
>JBFHEW010000740.1:0-1803 GCA_041583955.1 Bacteroidia bacterium
GAAGAACGGACCATAATGTCCATAATCTGCTGGCCACCAGTCTTGGGAGTCGGTCATCACATTTCTCAGGTCTGCTTTTACGGCCTCATAATCCAAGCTGTTGAACTCTTTTCTGTAGTCGAAATCCTCGCCCATCGGGTTGGATAGGGAAGAGTGCTGCCTCAGCACCGTTAGGTCAAGTTGGTTAGGCCACCAGTCGCGGTTGGTTGTCGGTTGTTCCTGTTTGCCCATATGAAATGGGCATTGTCCTTTACTTTCCATATTGCTTTGGTCTTTATTGCCATCACCGCAGCCAACGAGGGCCAGGATCAAGCCTGTGGATAGAAATAGTTTGGTCATCACGGTTAGTATGTGGTTTTTGATTCAATTGCTCACAAAGTTGCGTTTGGTATGGTTATAATTCAAATCAATAGTATTTATATCGATATAGGCGTAAGCTATTTTAGTGTCGATGTTTCGTACCTACAGACCCGCTCCTGCAAAGGCATAAAGAATGGCACCGATGGATGCGAAGCACAACACCCAATAACCCGAATTGATAAGGATGCCGCTCAAGCTTCGTCTCTCGAAAAGCGAATTTGTAATGAGTACTGGTAGGGCGTAATACAGCGAGTTGAGCATGCCATGGAAAGCGCCATGCAGCGCATTCCTATCAGCTTCGCCATGATGGTACGCACCGCCCGAAAGCTTATAGGCAACCACCATTGCCAACAGGAACGATACACCGAAAATCAAGGGCATATTGCCTTTTCTGGTATCATCTTCGGTCATGCCAACCGAGCGCATCCAAGCGTTACCGAAAAGTTTAGGATGGTACCAGACGAAACCAATGACCAATGTAGATGAGGCTGAAACAGCCACTGCGATCCAATTCACGTTTTCCATGATGTTCTTGTTGTAGGGTTAGTGACAGAAAGGTACAAACATCCGATCAAAATCTGGTGCTATCTTGTTGAATAATTCCGGGCAGACCCAGCATCACTACGTACGTTCGTCAGTAGCGAGTATGATAAAAGTCTCATTACGCAAACGGGATGCTTGTAATTTCGTCCCTCAAACAAAGAAGTAAGAATGAGTTACACATTTCATAGGACGATCACCGCGCCCGACTTCGATCAGGCGGTGCATCAGGTTACGGAAGCATTGAAGGCGGAAGGATTCGGCATCATTTCCTCCATTGATATGAAAGCAACAATGAAGAAAAAGCTCGATGTCGAACTCAGAAACTATCAGATACTGGGCGCATGCCATCCAGCATCGGCCTACCAGGCGTTGCAGGCTGAACCTCGCATAGGTGTTTTTCTTCCATGCAACGTGGTGGTGCAAGAATTGGATCATGGTGCGTTTGAGGTTGCAGCCGTAGATCCGTTAGCCTCGATGGGAGCAGTCAAAAATCCAGGTTTGGAGAAAGTGGCGGCTGAAATCCGTTCAAAATTGAACAAGGTGGTCGATCAACTTCAGTAAACTTAGCTAAGTTGCAGAATGGATGAAACGGAAAGCACGCTTATTGTAAAGGCGTCAGGAGAGAAGGTACCGTTCGATGTATCGCGGTTAAGAAGGTCGTTGGTACGGTCGAAGGCAGAACCGAAAGCTGTTGAAGAAGTGATCACGGCCATTTCGGCACTGTTGCACGAGGGGATGACAACCAAAGAAATCTACCGAAAGGCGTTTTCGCTACTACGCAAAACCTCGGGGTCTGTAGCAGCGCGCTATAAGCTGAAGAGTGCCATTCACGAATTGGGACCTGCCGGCTTTGCTTTCGAGAAATTCGTGGCCGAAGTACTGAAACATGATGGGTATCAC
>JBFHEW010000741.1:0-1796 GCA_041583955.1 Bacteroidia bacterium
AAAACGTACCATGCCGACATCTGGCCGCAATCGTCATCACCATTCAGCCCGAACGGCTTGTTGCGGTATTTCTTCTTTCGGTACTTGGCCACTTTCTGCTGCGTTCTCCATGCTTCGCCAACATAATCGTACAGATAGGTGTAATGATGGCCCGGTTCGTTCTCGTGGATGTAGCGGAAAATGCCTCCGAACCCTTTCGTCAGTTTTTTACTAAAAGCTTCCTTTCCGCCCATGAGCTCTACCATTCCATTCACATCCTGCATCACGCAGAAAAGGTAAGTCCACGGGCTGCCCTCGGTAAATCCGGACTTTCTGTGCTTGTGCCAAGACCCGTCTGAATTGCGCGGTGCCATAAAGCCCTTTTCGGAATTATAGATGTTCCGATAATTCTTGCTCCGTTCGAGAAAGAACGCAGCGTCTTCGGGCTTGCCAGCGATCTTGGCCACCTGTGCCACGCAGAAATCATCGTAGGCGAATTCCAACGTTCGCGAAACGCTTTCATCGGTCTTATCGACAGGCATATATCCAAGAGACTTGTACCACGTGAGACCTCCACGCGCTTCGTAGGCTGTCCACGGTGCGCGGTCTGCCCAACGATTGGTACTATCGCCAGTAGGCGGAACCATCGCATCCTTCCAAACGGCAGCATACGCCCGTTGCGGGTCTATTCCTTTCACTCCTTTCACCAAGGCATCGGCCACTACGGCATCGGCATGGGTGCCTATCATGATGTTGGTGTAGGTCGGATTGGGCCACTTGGGCATATAACCGCCCTCTTCGTACATCTGAATGAGCGCATTGACCATCCCACTCACGTGCTCCGGTGCGGTGAGCAATAGCAGTGGATGTTGTGCCCGAAAGGTGTCCCACAGCGAGAAATCGTTGTAGCTCACACCGTCATGAATGGTGTCGTCAAACGCACTGTAGTACCGACCATACTCAGAAAACTGCCGAGGGAAAAGCAAGGTGTGGTACATGGCCGAGTAGAAGATGCTGCGTTGATCTTCTGTTCCACCTTCCACTTCAATGCGGTTCAGGTAATTTTCCCAAGTCGTCTTGGTTTGCTGCTTGATGTTCTCAAAGTCGAAATCAGGTATTTCCTTGTCCAGGTTTTCGCGCGCCTGTTCGATACTTATGAAGGAAGAACCCACTTTGACCCTCGCGACAGTTCCATTGACAGATGGCCTGACCCACAAGCCGACATGTTTGCCCTTGATCTCGGTTGCATTGGGTGTTTTGCTTTCTCCTTCCCACGTTCCGAATTCCGCTATTTCGAAATTCATCTTTATGACAAAAAAACCTTTGAAACCAAGCAATTCCGGTCCGGTAATGGCTGAATTTCTATCGGCATTGTATCCGATGATCTCGTTGGCGGCAGTGTCAATTTTGATCCAACCGTCAAAGTCGGGGTTCTGGCTTGCCTCAATGAGGAGAAAAGGGGCTCCTTCTTCTGGATAATGAAACTGGAGGATGCCACAACGTTCCGTGGCGGTCATTTCCACTGCAATGCGTTTCCCCTTTTTTGCTTTTAACTCAACGCTGTAGTAGTATGGCTTCGAGACCTCATCCCGATGTGAAAAGCGCAGTTTGCGGTCATCCGCCAACGTTTGCACTTCACCAACACCGGGCATCATACTCACATATCCGTAATCGCCCATCCACTTGGCCGGTTTATGCGAACCACGGAAACCGAGAATTTCACGGTCACCGTAATGGTAATTCAGCACTCTGATCTTGCTGACGCGGGTCTGTGGCGTCCAATGCGTCATGCCGAAAGGTGGGGTAACGAATGGGGT
>JBFHEW010000742.1:0-1780 GCA_041583955.1 Bacteroidia bacterium
GATGTCGTGGCTTGTACCGATTCGTTTGAGTGGATGACGTTCTGCATTCGCTTCGCGTTTCTGGTCTGTATTCAGCAGTTTTCCGGCCAACGGTGTGTCTGTAAGCGATGGCGCAATGCTATTCACACGGATGGTTGGAGCCAATTCAGCGGCCAACGAGCGCGTCAATCCTTCGATGGCTCCCTTCGAAACAGCCACCTGCGTATGGAAATTGAATCCTTGTTGTACCGCCACGGTTGAGAACAGTACGATGGAACCGTTGCCCGCCTTCAGATTCGGCAATACGGCCTGAATGACCTTGATGGCCCCGATGGTCTGTAGTTGCAGGTCGGCTGCAAACTCGTCCGGCTTTATCCGGTGGAACGGTTTCAGGTCGATGCTGCCAGGGCAATACACCAATCCATGTAATTCATCCGGAGCGAAGAACAGATCCAGATCCGGACGCGTCACATCCAAGTGGAAATAGTTCACCTCATTGACGGGGTTTTCGTGATAGGTTCCGATCACGTTGTGTTTGTCATTGAACAACCGTTCTGCCAGTGCTTTCCCTATTCCGGAACTGGCTCCTATGATGAGTATGTTTTTCATGATCCTGAGTCTGTGAATACACTGTCGTCAACCTTGCGGTTCAATTCCACGTTCGAAATGGTCATTTTTACCTTTCCGGTCTCGTATTTTCCTTGCGCTTCATCTTCGCGTACTGGCGTGCTGCTGAAATCGCCACTGATGGCCTTCGGCATTTTGAACCTTCGGAAATCGGCCATGAATTCCATCTCGCGCGGGAGGATATCGGTTGCATTGGCGTAGGTGTTGAAGTAGGTCACGGTTCCTTCGCGTTTCAACGTGAGTTCTGATTTGTGGATGCGGCCATCCTTTTTGCCCACCATCATGCGCATGATCACCAGTTCTTCCGGGTTATTCGGAATGATGTTGATGTTGTGGCACGCAATTCCATTTACATTCGATTCGCCAGCCAAAATGGCGATGTAGGAACTTGGGTCGTCCAGTAATTCCAACTGCTCGAACGGATTCTGCTTGGGCAGGAAGATCAAACCCTTGGTCTGCACGCGGAATTTATCCGGCTTCTTGTAGAACATCTTGCCCGATATCTTCTCAATGGCCACTCCGGGAATATCGAAGTTCATTTGCACATCGCATTTCAGATCGTTGACCTGCTCAAAGTTGCTGCGGATCTTTTTGACGATTTCGTTCGCGTTCTGCGCCCAACTAAAGTTGGTGGCAGCAAGTAGTAGTGTAATAGCACTTAATCTTTTCATTATTCGATGATGTCTTTGTTCTTAAAATGATATTGTGTGATGCCGAAGAATACCAACGAGTGCAGCACAAGAATGCCGGCTGATCGGAGAATTTCGGCAGTAGGTATCGGGTCCGAGAAAAGTCTGCGCCACAATCCCATGTGATTGGTGAACAGGAATGGCATGACGGGGTCGAAGAAGCTCATTTCAAAGGAGCTGATGACCGTAAAAACAATGATGACCACCATGGTGAGCACAATGGGGCCAACGCTATTGTTAGAAAAGGCAGAAAACATCAGCGAGAGCGAAGCAACCGTAGTAAGGCTGATGAATGCGAACACGAACGCAGCCATGAACCGCCAGAAAAGTTCGGCATCGCGAATGACCACCAAACCGTCTGCATTCAGTACCAAGAGGTCGCCCGGGCCGAAAATGACCAACGACAATCCGTAGGCGAACACACCGAGCAATAGCAGGATGGCCAGCGAGTAGAGCATGGCTGTTATCCACTTGGCAGAGATGAA
>JBFHEW010000743.1:0-1769 GCA_041583955.1 Bacteroidia bacterium
CGCAACAACACACTTCTCAACTTGCCGGAATGGTATGTGGAAGGCTTGGTCTCATACCTCTCTACAGATTGGGATACCGAGGTGAACAATGAGGTGAAAGATGCCGTGATGAGCGGCCGCTGGGAAAAGTTCGGACAGCTTACGGGTAAGGATGCACGGTATGGCGGCCATTCCATTTGGAAATATGTGGTTGAAACTTACGGAGCATCGGTCATCAGCAATATCCTGTACATGACGCGCGTAAGCCGCAATGCCGATAACGGCTTTCTGTTCGTACTTGGCGTATCGCTCAAGAACCTGGCGGCCGAGTGGCTTCACTACTACGATAACATGTACTACAAGCAGGATTCAAAGCTGAATCTTCCGGAGGGGAAACCGCTCAATCGCGTTCGGAAGCGTCCGCAGCCATACTGCGCCATTGAACATCCAAAGCTCAGTCCGGATGGGAAGAACCTGGTCTACGTCTGGAACGACATGGGAAAGATCCGTGTCAAACTTCACGACCTGCAGAAAAGGAAGAAGAGCACCATCTACAAACAAGGTTACCGGGCATACACCACGCAGGACCATAGTTATCCTATTGTGGCGTGGCACCCGAGCAATAAGCTTGTTGCCATCATTACCGAACACAAGGGCAAGATCAAACTGATCCTTTACAATCTCGAAACCAAGAAGCGCGACACGCGCGAGCTGTTCAACTTTGAGAAGATACTATCTGTCGATTATTCTGATGATGGGCGCGAATTCGTATTCAGTGCCGTGCAATTGGGCCAGTCTGACATTTTCATTTACAACATCATATCGAATGTGTACGAGAAGTTGACAGACGATATGTTCACAGATGTGGACGCCCGTTTCATGGACCGCTCCCGTAAGGTCATTTTCAGTTCAGATAGGAACAACGATACCATCAAGCAATTCGACATGAGATTGCTGCCGCGGGATCTCAATCACGATATTTTCATTTATGATAGGGATGGAAAGGAGCAGACCTACAGGCGGGTGACCAACACACCATACGCGGATGAGCTAGCCCCGATGGAATACGATGGCAACAGCCTTTCTTATTTGAGTAATGAGGAAGGGGTATTCAATCGGTACATGGCTAAGCTCGATAGCAGCATTGCGTATATCGATACCAGCATCCACTACACTTATTTCACTCGGTCGAGGCAGGTCAGCCAGTATCCTCGCAACATCCTTGAGTATGACGTGGATACCGTTCACGGAAAAATTGCAGAGGTCATTTTTGCCAAAGGCAACTATCGGTTGACCATAAAGGACCGAGAAGCAGAAAAGGCGGAAGTTCTTAGCGAGGTGGGTTATTCCGGATTCAGGAGCAAAGCTGCCGAACCGCCTAAGAAGAAGAAAAAACGGACCTCCATTCTGGTAGAGGAGCAGAAACCGTTGGTCGTGGAAGAGCAACCGCAGGAACCCGCGAAGGATACCAGACCCGATGATCCAGGCGAGATAAATATCTATGATTACAGGTTCGATGTAGGACCTGGCCAGGTGAAGGACAGTGACCCCTCGCAAACAGATGATGGTAAACAGTTGCTCTCTGATGAACCCCGCACGAGAAGAGATAGGAAGCGCGAACAGGTAATGGCGCGGATAGATAGCCTGCATGCTGCACTGGAGGCCGTTCAGAATGTGCCTCTCGAGATGCAGTTGCCGCCTCAACGTAATTACGATGTGGCGTTTAAGAGTGAATATGTGGTGACACAGCTCGACAATGCATTCGTCAACAGCACCTACCAGACCTTTAC
>JBFHEW010000744.1:0-1762 GCA_041583955.1 Bacteroidia bacterium
GTGTGCAAGAGGCGGTTACGGCACGGTACGCATCATTGATAAACTCGATTTCTCGGAATTCGTCAAGCATCCGAAATGGGTCTGCGGCTTCAGCGACATCACAGTAATGCATGCGCACATCAACCGGAATTTCGGCATTGCCACTTTGCATAGCTCCATGCCGCTTAGCATGAAGGATCTGCCTGAAGATCATGTGCAGGTCACCACACTGATCCATTCACTTAAAGGCGAACTCCCGAGCTACGATTTTCCATCTCATCCACTCAACAGAAATGGCGAAATGGAGGGTGAGATCATAGGAGGAAACCTCTCGGTGCTGTATTCCATTCTTGGTTCAGGTTCAGACATCAACACAGATGGTAAAATCCTTTTTCTGGAAGATCTGGACGAATACCTCTACCATATTGACCGCATGATGATGAACCTGAAGCGGAACGGTAAACTGGCCAATCTGAAAGGCTTGATCGTTGGCGGCATGAGCGACATGCGCGACAATGCCATTCCGTTCGGGAAAACGGCAGAAGCGATCATTCGCGAGGCGGTGGATGAATACGATTATCCCGTTTGTTTCAACTTCCCCGCAGGGCACATTGACGATAACCGCGCACTTATTCTAGGCAAGAAAGCCGCTATCCGAATAACGGACAGCGGCTCGCAGTTCCAATACGTATCGTAATTATCTTTCTACTTTCTCAAAGCCGGCCGGTACCTTGAAAAGGGAGTCGTCCAGTTTCTTCTTCTCCAGCTTGTCCACCTGTAGGAATCCTTTCTTCTCTCTGAGAAGTGTGTTCTCCTGCGCCATCAGCGGGAGTTTGTTCCCAACGTTCGGTATGCTCAGGTAGTAAGTGGAGAAATTGTCCTTCCGCTTCAGGATCTTCAACAGTTTAGGGAAGAACGCATAGCTCGCATCATCAGAGACCCAGTACATCACTTCGCGGTCTGCCGCTTTGTTCTTCACACGCACTTGCGAGCAGTTGATGCCATAGAATGAACGCTTCAACTGGCCTTCAATGATCTCTGCTCCATCCACCGTCTCAACGGCATCGTTCTTATTCGGGCGGTTCATGTAAAGGTTCCGCTCGTGGCTCAGAGCGGTCATTTCCCCATTGTCCAAATTCACGAGAAGCGTGGCTACCAGTTTGTCGCCTCCTTCAATCATCTCGTCAATACGCACCATGTTCCCTTTTACGTGGTAAGCATATTGGGTCACATCAACCATATTCGATTTTGTGAAATAAATGGAACCTTCAAAACCTTGCGCAAAAGCGCTGATAGAAGCAACGGTGAAAAGGCCAATGGCCAGCAATTTCTGAATTCGCATGAGATCGTTTTTAGGCGCGTTTTCTGATTCGTGGGGTGCTTTACGCCAAATGTGACGTAAAAGTTTCTTTTGACCCTCAAATAATCTTCCGGAACCGTAATCAGGGGTAGGTTAAGGTGGTTGTGGCTGACCATCATCATTTCCAATGCCAATGGCTAAATAGTAATTTCGAGGTCTTAAACGAATTCTGATGCCGATCTATCATTCATTAGGAAGAGTACCTCACAAGCGGCACACCATTTTCCAGAACGAAAAGGGCGAGCATTATTACGAACAGCTTTTCGGAACGGTGGGTTTCGATGGCATGTCGAGCCTTCTGTATCATGTGCACAGGCCAACGCAGGTAAAGAGTATCAAAGAACCCTATTCGGTAAAACCGAAGATCGTTGTGGAGCACAACATGCGATCGTTACGACTGCACGGTTTCAAGACCACACCGGA
>JBFHEW010000745.1:0-1760 GCA_041583955.1 Bacteroidia bacterium
GTGACCTGGGGCAGAACAATACGGACGAGAACAACCTCTTCGTTCAGGATTCGCGGAATGGGGTGACCTATGGATTCCGCATCAGACAATTGGCGCCCGACAATGCGACCATTGCCATACAGGGAAATCTGAATGTGACGTTGGCCAACACGGCCATCATCAACGGAGGCACGAGCGAATCTGTGAATTACACGATCTGGGTGGTTGACCGCGCTGGAAACGAAAGCAATCGGGTGAACTCGAGCACCGTGACGGTGAACGCTCAATGATCAACCTTCGGTCCTAGCCTTCGCTTCTTTGAGGCGCTTTCCTACGTTGAAAACGCGCGAAATATTGAAACCGAGCTTGATCTCGGCATACTCCCAACTATCAGGCGATTCGACCAGGAAATTGTTCTCAACGATGCCACGCGCATTGCTCACATCAATGTGAAAAACGTGACCGCCAGTTTCAATTTCAACACCTACGCTTATCGGCATATGAAAAGGAACGCCTCTTTGGTTGTATCGATATGGCGAAAAGACATAGAAGTAGTCGGCAATGATGGCAACCCGCTTCGACACCTTGAACCGGCCCGCAATACCGAGGGCGAAAATTGAATTCTCATCCAACGGATCCCTCACAAAATTGCGATGCACATAGGTCGGCAGAAGTTCAATGGAAACGCCCGGACTGAACTTTCGTGCTATGATAAGCTGTGCCGTGTAAGACAATCGATGAAAAAAGCTTTTCGATGAACCATATGTCTGGATCAGACTATCCTTTACGCCCGAATAGAACGCTGCCTTCTTGCTCGGATTGATTCCCATCGTACCGACAAAGGCCAGACTGAGAGGTCTTTTGTTGTCGGTGGTCTGATTGTAGAATCGCCATTTCACGAATCCATCCACCAGATTATTCATCTGACTACGGCCAAGGCCTATCATCACATCATCCGTGATCCCGTATTCCACTGCTAAACGTACATCGGCCACATTGTCGAAACCGAAGAACGAATCAGGACCATCATTGTCATTACGGGTAGAGTAGATATTACCGAACCGGTGTGAGATACGGACATCGATGGTTTTGCCCTTTACCGTTTCGATGGAATGTGCTTGGATGACGCGTGTTGTTTTAAAGGTGGCTGTTACTTTCTCCTGCTTGGGAGGAGCAACATCATCCAGCATCTCAAGTAGGTCGTCCTGGGCCATTCCTGCAAACGGAATGGAGAAAAGACAGGCAATGATGACAGGAAAGATCCTACTTCTTCTCATAAGGTTTGTATTCAAAATAGGTTTTTACTTCAATGACCTCGGCAATGTTGGCAAAGACCACCTTCGGCACTTTAATGTTGTAATGTTTCAATGCAATGGCAAAGTCGCAGCTAAGGGAGGCCCTACCTCCTTTACAGACGATCATCCCGTTGTACGTTTCTGCGCGGTCCATGCCGTGCACATTCATCATACCTGTTGCGGTCACATTGTAGATCGTGTCTTTCGAAATATCCAACGAATCACTCAGCTTGCCTTTGAATGTGGCATATGGATACTTTTCAGTTTCCATATAGTTTTCATTGAAATGCTCCTGCATCAATGGCTTCTCAAACTGAAAACCAGAGATCGGCACCCGGAACACGATCTCCTTCTTGGCCACATTGAGCAAGGATGTGGAAGCTGTATTGAAAGCCGAAATGTTCTCTACCGGAGTTGCCGAAAAGAAACTCACCATGCTCGTATCGGTGGTGTAAATGGCCTGTGAGAATGATTGGACTGCAACGA
>JBFHEW010000746.1:0-1748 GCA_041583955.1 Bacteroidia bacterium
ACCGTAAATCGTGTCTCCCATTGAACTGAACCTCATGTACTATCTGATCTATTCGAGTAAAGAGTCTGAAAGCACCACTGAGTTGGAGTTGAAACAGATCATGGAGCAATCGGAGAAAAACAATAAACGGCAGAACATCACCGGCCTGCTCATTTACTTCCATGGCACCTTCATTCAAATGCTGGAGGGAACTGAGAAAGACGTACTCGAAACGTTCGGTCGCATAGAGAACGACCCCAGACACGAGCAGATCATCAAGCTCTTTTCGGGCGAAACGGACAAACGGCATTTCCCCAATTGGAAAATGGCGCTGCAAGTGGTGGACGAAGAAACCTTCAGGAAGATCGAGTCTTACGAGTCGCTATCAGAAGGCGACCTGTTTCTTCAGCACATGACAGATGATAATTTGGGTTTGAAGATGCTGCGATACTTCTACGAAATGAGCAAAGGGAATTGACAAAAAAAGGGGCGATGGTGATTCGCCCCTTTTTTGTTGACCGTTTGCTTCGGACTATTGTACCACGAGCTTCTTTACGGTTCTTCCTCCTTCAGACAGTACCTGAACCAGATACACCCCAGCACCCGAGAACAACTCACGGGAAACATCGAACCGATGCATACCTGCCGCCAACGAACCATTGTGAATCACTGCCACCTGCTTACCTGTAATATCCAGAACAGAGATGGAATAGGCATTGCTTTCTTTCGTTTCCAGGTTGATGGTGCCGTTTGCCACCAACGGATTCGGACTCATAGAGAATGCAGTACCGGCAGCAGCATTTTCAACGCCTAACGGACCGGATATCTGAATATCATCGATATAGATGTTATTGCCTTCACCGCTGGTTCCGCGGAATTTGATGAGCACGTGTTCGTCATTGGCAAATGCAGATAGGTTCACATCCACCTGCTCCCAATCGGAAGGGCCGGAAGGCGTGAAAGGCGAGCCTTGCGTACCGCTTACGGTTGCCAAAGAAGCTCCGCTCTTGGTGTAACGCAACGACCAGTTCTCGCCACAATCTCTTGATACGTAGACCCTCAGTTGGTCGGATCTTCCGGAGCGCTGCTTGTACGAAAGGCGGAAGTAAACCCTCGGTGTGTTCATTTGTGTCAGGTCTACCGAAGGAAGCTGGAACTCGTCCTCGCTACCCAGCGGGTTTCCACTGAAGTTATTGAGCATGATGGCACTGCTTCCTGTAAAAGCCGTGGACGTTTCCTGCCACGTGTTTCCCTGTCCATCACTGAGTATCAGGTAATCTTCTTCGGCCTCTTCGAAGCCTTCAAAACCGATCCAATTGGTGGTGACGGCCGTACCCGGAATGACCGTGATGTAGTCCGTAAGGGTCTTTGAGTCATTACCTGCGGAATTGCTTACGTTGAGGGTGATGGAATACACGCCCGGAGCGTTGTAAACAACCGTTGGGTTGGCGCTGCCCGATGTGCTTGGAGTAGCCCCATTCAGAACCCAGTTGTAAGTAGTTGGCGCACCGTTGAATGTGTTATCGGTGATGGTAATGCTCTCTCCGGCACAAACAATACGTTTAGTGGCATAGAAATCTGCCTTCGGAGCACAGACCGTTTCGCCCAAAAGCACGCCTGTTGCAGTAAGGTTGCTGTTGGAATGTATCTGCGATCGCGTTGCCGAAAGCACCCCATCAAAACGGGATTTCTGGTCGAGGGTGTACATGTTCTGGCAAGCTCCGTACGAATAATCCATGTAGTTCTCTACCTGATCGGGAAGATCCGGG
>JBFHEW010000747.1:0-1746 GCA_041583955.1 Bacteroidia bacterium
ATCAGGATAAAGCGTATTTCCAAGTTCGATAGCAATAAGGCCAACGACAATATTGCCGCATTGGAAGGGAAGATCGCGGATGTAAAACACGACCTCGAGCATTTGGTCGATTTTGCCATTGCATATTACAAGAACCTGAAAGACAAATACGGAAAGGGCAGAGAGCGTAAGACCGAGATACGTCATTTCGAGAACATCAACGCAGCACGCGTGGCCGTTGCAAACGAAAAGCTCTACATCAACCGCGAAGAAGGATTCATTGGAACGTCCCTGAAGAAGGATGAGTTCGTTTCCGATTGTTCTGATATTGACGACATCATTGTTTTCATGAAGAACGGAACCATGAAAGTGGTGAAGGTTGATAGCAAGGTCTTTGTAGGTAAGGATATCATACATGCAGCGGTTTTCCGAAAGAACGACAAGCGCACCATCTACAACATGATCTATCGCGATGGACCGCGAGGAAACTACTACTCGAAGCGATTCCCCGTCACGTCCATTACCCGCGATAAGGATTACGACCTCACTGCTGGAACTGCCGGAAGTACCGTTGAGTGGTTTACAGCGAACCCCAACGGAGAAGCTGAAGTGGTTCAGGTACATGTAAGGCCGAAACCGAAGTTGAAGAAATTGAAATTCGATTTCGATTTTGCCGAACTGGCCATTAAGGGTAGGGCCGCAAAAGGAAATACCTTTTCAAAGAATCCACTGCGAAAGATCGAGTTCAAGGAAAAAGGTCTTTCCACCCTCGGAGCCAGAAAGATCTGGTTTGATGATACCGTGCAGCGGTTGAATGCCGATGGACGTGGTGAGTTGCTCGGTGAGTTTGCCCCCGAGGATAAGATCCTTACCATAATGCAAAGTGGTGAGTATAAGCTGCTGGGCTTCGACCTGAGTACCCAGTTTGATGATGACATGATTCTCATTGAGAAATGGATCCCGGAGAAACCGCTATCGGTCGTCTATTTCGATTCTTCGAAGAAAGTGTACATGATCAAACGGTTCCTGGTAGAGAAATCAACCAAGGGAGTGAGCATGCTGCCTGACGGAGAAGAGAATCAGTTGGAGCTCGTTACATCCGATTGGAAACCTCGGATCCAGATAAATTTCAGGAAGAAACCAGGCGAAGAGGAAGGCGCTGTGGAGGAGGTCAACGTGGAAGAGTTCATCGCGGTGAAAGGCCTGAAGGCCAAAGGCAATCAGCTTACCAAGGATACGGTGAATACCATCGATCTGCTGGAACCGATACCATATGACCCCCCTGCACCGGCCGATACAGAACCGTCTGACGATAACGATGATGAAGGCTCTGAATCAAAGGAAGATAAGGAGGCCGCTGACTCCGATGAAGCAACAACGGTAGAGTGGGAGGCGAAAGACGTTACCGATAAACCGAAAGCCGAGCCTGCGCCTAAGAAAGAGGAGCCTAAAACGCCACCTCCTACCAACGGATCAAGCGAAGGCCAATTAGGATTGTTCTAACGCTACCAGTAGCTCTTTGATGGAGCTGCGGAGCGATGCGTCCAATTCCGTATCGGTGACGCGACCGTCCGAAAAGTTCTCCGCGAATCGTGGCAACGAGAATGTGTTTACTTTTTTGGCGCCCCAGAATGGAAGCACAGCGGTCAAGTGGCCCAGAACGCCTTGACCACCACGTCCTCCAGGAGACGCGGCCATGAGAAGTACTGGCTTATCCTGAAAGATCTTGCCCTCCATGCGCGAGATCCAATCCAACGTGTTTTTGAG
>JBFHEW010000748.1:0-1745 GCA_041583955.1 Bacteroidia bacterium
TCGTCTGCAAAGAACTGCAACACGCTTTCGGCAATCCGCTCGCCTATCTCCTCCACTGCTACGAGTTCCTCTTTGGAAGCAGCCATCAAGGCATTGATGTTCTTGAAATGCTTGGCGAGTTTCTTAGCCACGGTTTCGCCTACAAAACGGATGCCGATACCGAAGAGTACGCGCGGAAAAGGAACCTGCTTGGAGGCTTCCAGTCCGGCCAGAATGTTCCTGGTGCTGAGATCTGCCATGCGGTCGAGGGCTATGATCTGCTCGTAGCTGAGTTCGTAGAGGTCCGCCACGTTCTCAACAAGACCTGCATCGTAGAACTGCTGCACGGTCTCTGCTCCCAATCCGTCCACATTCATGGCCTTGCGCGAGATGAAATACTCCATCTTACCCTTCACCTGAGGCGGACAGCCCAATTCGTTCGGACAGAAATGCTTGGCCTCGTCTTCGTTACGTACGAGTTCCGTACCGCATTCGGGACAGGAATGGATGAATTCTACCCTGATAGCGTTGGCTTTGCGTTGCGCAAGATCAACCCCCACTATCTTGGGAATGATCTCCCCTCCTTTCTCCACCTGTACCATATCGCCCACATGAAGGTCGAGTTTGGCTATTTGGTCGGCATTGTGAAGTGATGCGCGTTTGACGGTGGTGCCCGCCAAGAGTACGGGTTCTAAGTTGGCAACAGGTGTAATGGCGCCCGTTCTTCCAACTTGGTAAGTGACTTCGTTCAACCGCGTCAACGCCTGCTCCGATGCGAACTTGTAGGCAATGGCCCAGCGTGGCGATTTGGCCGTAAAACCCAATTCGTCCTGGTCGTCCAAGCTGTTCACTTTGATCACCACCCCATCGATCTCAAAACCAAGGTTATGACGTTCGGTATCCCAATGCTCCAAAAAGGCAAAGACCTCATCGGCACTTTTACACAACCGCATGTGCTCCGAAACCTTGAAACCCCACTCTTTCAGCTTCATAAGGCTTCCGTAATGCGTGTCGGCAATGCGCTCAGCCGCCATAGCAGCGTAAAGGAAGCAATCCAACCCTCTGGAGGCTACCACGGCACTGTCCTGCGATTTAAGCGTGCCAGAGGCCGTATTCCGTGGATTGGCATACAGAGGCTCTCCGATCTCTTCGCGTTCGCGGTTCAAGCGGTCGAAATTCTCCCGCGGGAAGTAAACCTCTCCCCGCACCTCAAATTCGTTCGGGAAACCACTTCCTATGACCTGTAGAGGTAGACTGCGGATGGTGCGGATGTTGGCGGTGATCTCATCGCCCTGAACACCATCGCCTCGGGTAATGGCCTGCGTCATCTTTCCATCCACATAACGGATACCGATGGCCACCCCATCGAATTTGAGTTCGCATACGTATTCCACCTCGCGTTCCAGTGTCTTGGTGATGCGCGCCATGAATTCCTGCATCTCCTCCGTGCTGTAGCTATTGCCCAACGAAAGCATGGGGTACTGATGCTTTACGGTTGGGAATTCCTTGGTGATGGTGCCTCCCACGCGCTGACTCGGGCTTTCCGGACTAAGAAACTGCGGGAATTGCGCCTCCAAAGCCATCAGTTCCTCCAACTTCTTATCGAACTCGAAGTCGGAAATGGAAGGCTCGCTCAGCACGTAGTACCTGTGGTTGTGCTCGTTCAGTTCCTCACTGAGGGCTGCAATGCGGTTCTTGGCTTCTTGGTTGGTCATGCAAATTGTTTTTCGCGCAATGGCACTGAGAACACAAAGAAAAGCCAGAGA
>JBFHEW010000749.1:0-1742 GCA_041583955.1 Bacteroidia bacterium
GTACTGAAACAGCATGGATAAAAAGTATCTGCAACTGATTCTTGAGAACGTGAAAGTGGCCTTGGGTTCCATCCGGAGCCAGTGGCTACGCGCCATTCTGACCATGCTTATCATTGCCATAGGAATCACTGCCTTGGTAGGCATCCTTACCTCCATTGATGGCATCAAAAGCTCCATTACGAGCAATTTCACGAGCATGGGAGCCAACACGTTCACCATTCGTAATCGTGGAAGCAACATCCGCATTGGGCGTGGCGGAATGAAACCGAAGAACTATACACAGATAACGTATCGGGAGGCAGAGCACTTCAAAGAGGCGTTTCACTTCCCTGCCATTGTGAGCGTATCGGCCTATGCCTCGTTCGCGTCCACGTTGAAACACGGTTCGGAAAAAACACAACCCAATATCAACGTAATGGGTTGCGATGCCAACTACTTTGCGGCAAGTGGGTACGATTTTGAACTGGGTCGTAATTTCTCTGAAACCGAATTGCGCTTCGGCATCCCCGTTATCATTATCGGAAAAGAGGTGAAGGATGTGCTCTTCAAGAAGAATGTTGACCCTATTGGTAAAGAGATCGCTGTTGGTGCTTCCAAGTACAAGGTTATCGGGGTATTGGCCGAGAAAGGTTCAAGCATGGGATTCGGTGGCGACAAGACCTGCATGATCACCCTCACCAACGCGCGGCAACATTTCCTTCGTCCGAAAACCTCCTTCACCATCAGTGTGCTGGCCGATAACGTTGCCTCACTGGAAAGTGCCATCAGCGAAGCCACCGGAACGTTCAGGGTTGTGCGTGGAGTAAGGGCCGGTGAAGAGAACAATTTCGAAGTGGTGCGAAGCGACAACCTTTCTAAGATGCTCGTAGACAACCTTTACGAAGTGCAGGTTGCAGGTTTTCTCATTGGCATCATCACCTTGATGGGAGCTGCCATCGGCCTCATGAATATCATGTTGGTTTCCGTGACCGAACGCACGCGCGAAGTGGGTGTTCGCAAAGCGTTGGGTGCCACCAAAGCATTCATCCGCATGCAGTTTCTGGTAGAAGCTGTCACCATTTCTGTGCTAGGCGGCCTGTTCGGGATTGTTTTCGGGATCATGATCGGCAATGGGGTTTCCAGCTTCATCGGTGGCGGATTCATCATTCCTTGGCTATGGATCACTGTTGGAGTCATCATCTGTTTCATTGTAGGGGTTGTTTCAGGCATCTACCCAGCCGTAAAGGCTTCCAACCTCGACCCGATCGAAAGTTTGAGATTTGAGTGATCGGAAGGTCAAATTGTATATCAGCATGAGCCTGGACGGTTTCATTGCAGCAGAGAACGATGACCTCTCTTGGCTGAATGCCATGCAGAAAGAGGGTGAAGACTACGGATATCAGGATTTCACACGCACCGTGGACACATACATCGTTGGAAGAAAGACCTACGATGTGGTAAAGCAACTCCTAGATGGGAAATTCCCTCAATCGGAACAGTTCGATTGCTATGTGATGACCCGTGAAGACCGGGAACCTGAAAACGGAGTGACGTTCTATAACGGTTCGATCACCGAACTGATTGCCGATATCCGTTCCAAAGCAGGAAAAGACATTTACTGTGATGGTGGCAGTGAGATTGTAAACCTGCTCATGAAGGAGAACCTGATCGATGAATACATCGTGTCGGTAGTACCGATCATTCTCGGAAATGGCAAACGCCTTTTTCTGGGCAATACCCCCACTATCAAGCTCTCCGCTCTA
>JBFHEW010000750.1:0-1741 GCA_041583955.1 Bacteroidia bacterium
GAACGAGTTGCCGGTAATGCTAACCCGCTGTTCCCACAGAATTCCCTTTTCGCCTGAAAGTTGTACCGTTACCTCCTTGCCTTGGAATTTCTCTGCCTCTACCGTAATCTCCACTGGGAATTCGTTTCCGAGATAAGCGTAACGGTTATGGTCGACCTTTTTCAGAACGACATCGCGCTTAATGGATGTATCGCCAAGTGCAACCGTGTAGATGGGCGCATTCAAATGCAACGGGCTGTAAATAGGGTCTCTGCCTCGGTTATACAATCCGTCAGAGGCAATGACAATGGCACCTACGTTTCTATTGGCGTAAATATTATCCAGTTGTTCATACAGCTCCGACATATCGGTCCTACCATCAGAAAAATCAGGAACGGCACTTTCCCGCACTTCATTACCGAATGTATAGGTGTCCACCTGATAATCGCCCGAAAGAGATGCTTGTAGTGTCTTTAAACGTTCGAGATACTCGCTGCGGTAAAAAGCGCTATCGCTGTTGAGCGGAATGCTCAATGAATTGTCGTGGGCAATGATGACGGTTGGTTTTTCGGTTCGCTTGGAAACCGATTTGATCAACGGCCCGATCAACAGCACCACAAGGATGAATACGACCACTCCGCGCACTGCCGCCAGTGCCCGCACCATCCAAAGAGGCATTTCGGCCGTCCGTTTTTCGCGGAAATACATTCCTAATGCATAGCCGGAACCCACCAGCACCGCCAGCAATAGAAACCACGAAGGATATTGAAAGACTATCTCCACAAGCAGATCAGGTTAACATTCCACCGCACACGGATATTGTCTGTCCGGTAACGTAGGTACTCAGGTCGCTGGCAAGAAAAAGGGCTGCATTGGCCACATCAACTGGCATTCCACCTCGTTTAAGCG
This sequence comes from Bacteroidia bacterium, assembly GCA_041583955.1. GTDB lineage: Bacteria > Bacteroidota > Bacteroidia > UBA10329 > UBA10329 > UBA10329. The sequence goes on from JBFHEW010000750.1 coordinate 889, forward strand.
GTATCTGTTGTCGCCATTCCTGAACCACTTTGGGGTCTAGGGCGTCTGTCATTTCAGTCTCAATGAATCCGGGTGTAATGGCGTTGCAACGGATATTACGCGAACCCAGCTCCTTGGCAATGCTCTTTGTGAATCCGATGATGCCGGCCTTGCTTGCTGCATAGTTCGACTGGCCCGCATTGCCCTGAACACCTACAATGGAGCTGATGTTGATGATGCTTCCGTTCCGCTGCTTGAGCATGGTGCGCTGTACGGCCTTGGTGATGTTGAACACTGATTTCAGATTCGTATCCATCACCTCATCCCAATCCTCTTCCTTCATACGCATAAGAAGGTTATCGCGAGTAATGCCCGCATTGTTCACAACAATATCGAGTTTACCGAATTGTGCCACCACATCATTCACCAACGCCTCTGCCTGCTCAAAATCGGCAGCATCCGAGCGAACGGCCATGACCACTCCTCCATGCGATGCCAGTTCGGCCTCCAATGTCTTCGCCTTGGCTTCAGAAGCAACGTACGTGAACACCACGGTGGCACCTTCTTGGGCGAATTTCTCGCAAATGCCTTTTCCAATACCTCTCGTCCCCCCTGTTACCAGGGCTATTTTTCCGTCTAACATTCCCATGAATGAACTCCGTTTGGTGCCAAAGATAGGAAAGCACAGGTGCGCCTGCGTAGACAACGCGGAATGTTTCGGGGCCAATGGCGATCCAACAGTTGCCACTAGCATCAACAGCTACCGTTAATACCGATCACATAAGCAACGAAAACTAAACCTCAACGTCCGGAGGGCCATCGTTTCCTTCGGGGGTCATCGTCAAAAGAACCTTATTGGATCGGTTTAGCACGA
>JBFHEW010000751.1:0-1739 GCA_041583955.1 Bacteroidia bacterium
GATGCCTGACGGCTACTCGTTGCGATTTACAGGTGAGAGCGAAGAACAGGAAAAGGCAGCTGCTTTCCTAAGCAAGGCGTTCATGATCGCCATTGCGCTCATCGTGCTGATACTCGTGTCGCAGTTCAACTCGGCCATCAAACCGGCCATCATCGTAGGTTCTGTTGCCTTCAGTACCATTGGCGTTTTCCTTGGTATCATCATCTTCGGAGATACCATTTCGGTTATCATGACCGGTATCGGAATCGTTTCGTTGGCGGGTATCGTGGTGAACAATGCCATTGTTCTCATCGACTACATCGACCTGACGCGGGCCAGAAAACGTGAGGAACTAGGTATGCCCGAAGGAAGCGTACTACCATTGAACGAAGCCACCGAATGCATCATTGAAGGCGGAAAGACCCGTCTTAGACCTGTGTTGCTTACGGCCATTACAACCGTTCTGGGACTGTTACCACTTGCTACAGGAATGAACATCAACTTCTACACCCTCGTGAGCGAATTGGATCCACAGATCTATTTCGGTGGAGACAACGTGGCATTCTGGGGTCCTATGGCTTGGACGGTGATCTATGGACTTTCGTTCGCCACCTTCCTTACGTTGGTTGTCGTGCCTGTAATGTACCTGTTGGTAGAAAAAGTAGTGATCGCATTTGTTAAACCGGAGGTCCCTGGATCTGAAGAAGCCTAAGATGAGCCTGACCTACGAATCGGACGAACAGAAATGGGCCATCATAAAAATGGCCATTGAACAGAATATGCCTGCCAACAGGATATTCGGATTTGAGATCATGGAGATCAGAGAAGGATTTGCCAAGGTGCATGTTCCCTTCAAGGAGGATTTCATTGGCGATTTCATTCACGGATTATGGCACGGAGGCATCATTGCCAGCATTGCCGATTCAACAGCCGGAATCGCTGCATCCACCATTTTAACCGATGCCCGCGACAAGCTCAATACCATTGACCTTCGGATTGACTACCTCACTGGTGCCATTAAAGAAGACCTTTATGCAGAGGCCGAACTGTTGAAAGTGGGTAAGCGCATCATCAAGGCAGACGTCAAACTATATCAACAAAGCAAAGGTACAGTGGCCATTGCCAGAGGAGCCTTCAGTCTCTTGAAGTTCGGAGAGTAAAAAACAACCGTTTATTCGCACAAACCTGACATCAATCAGGTATGATAACGTACAACATCATATAGCAGCGCTTCCAGTGGGTCTTTCTTTGCCACCGTAAAGAACCTACCATCCAATGAAGCGAATTGTAGTATTAGGTGCCGGTACGGCCGGAACCATGATGACCAACCATCTGTCCAGACGACTCCCAAAGAAAGAATGGGAGATCGTTGTAGTTGACCAGGAAAAGACCCATTACTATCAACCTGGATTTCTGTTTCTGCCATTTGACATCTATCAACCGGAAGAAGTGATCAAACCGATTGACGATTTTCTTCCAAAGCGGGCCAAGCGTCTGGTTGAAAAGATTGACAGGATAGCTCATGAATCGAACACGGTACATCTTCAGAACGGAGAACTACTGGAGTACGATGTGCTCGTGATAGCCACAGGTTCGAGGATTGCACCCGATCAAGTGGAGGGTATGATGTGCGACCGTTGGCACAAGGATATTTTCGATTTCTACACCTACGAAGGAGCTTGCGCCTTGCGCGAAAAACTACAGACTTGGCAAGGTGGTAAATTGGTGGTTCACATCACAGAAATGCCCATCAAGTGCCC
>JBFHEW010000752.1:0-1734 GCA_041583955.1 Bacteroidia bacterium
ACCACATCTTCCTTCTCCGTATAAACGTTGTAGCGTCTGGCTTCCAGATCAAGGGCAATGGAAGTGGTTCCCATGGATACGGCTTTGCCGTAGATGTTGATGGTGTGACCGACCTTCACGGGGCGCTCAAACAGGATCTCCGTCATTTTGCGGGTAACCATATTGGGTGTTTTGCAGATCCGATTGCTCATAGCAACCGCAGCTTCATCTATCCACGATAGCATGAGGCCACCGAACAGATTACCGTGCACGCCAATATCTTTGGTCATGCATACTTTGGTCATTAGAAGTTCCATGTTGTGCCCGTTTTGAATCGGGGCAAAAGTAAGGGTTTACAGTTTGCGGCCTTTGGCCACGTGTGTGCTGCGCTCCACCTTGTTCATCACAGACTTATCGATCATCAAACGGCTGTTCATGCCGCGTGTGAGGTCATAGATCTGCCCTTGATAATCGACCTTACCTATCTGTTCGCCTCTTGAGGTTCGTACCCATTGTTTCGCGCCAATCTTAAAATAGCTACCGGAGGTTACCATGTCTCCCTTTCGTTCAACCAGAAAAGGAATGGATCTTCCATCGCCCGTATCAAAGCTCACCTTCAGTGTCTTTTCATCGTTCAGTTCGCAGATGCCCGGTGTGTTGGCCGGAATGATAATCTCTTCGATGCTCTGACCGTTCTCGATCCGCACCTTTCCTTCGGCCACTTTCAATTCGCCTTTACTCAGCTTTCGCGAAAGGATGATCTCCTCCGAATTGTAGAATTGAACCTGCTTGATGTCCAATCCGGCCTGTTCGATCTGTTGTTTGGTGTCGACCGTGAGATACATGCGGTTGATGGAGCAGGAGGAAAGCAAGGCAACAGCTCCAATAAGAATGAGGTTTTTCATGATAAGGGATTTGAATTTCTGGGAATCAACAATTATACCAATTGACAAAGATCTACTTTCTACTAAGTATCATGTCCATTTCGTGGGGTTTACCGTTCTCTGTTCCAGAAAGGGTGATGTTCATTTTCCCTTCCATTGTCCGGTAGACGATCTTCGAAGGAAAGTCGTTTTCGGGATCCTCGAAAATGGCTGATTCTGCATCCAATTCGGTCAGTTTGAAATAAGCCGTCCTGTCGGTCAATACGGCCACGTAGGTAACCGCTTCTTCTCTGAACTCGAGCCGTAGGTCTTCCTTGAACACAACGACTCCGTTCTGCGTCACTGTTCCGGTTCCTACGAAGGTGGTGCTGTCTTTCATTTCCCACCTTTCGGTGGTGATTCCAGAAGGATCCACGGTCTGCCAGGTTCCAATGATCCAATGCAGGTCGTGCGCATGCTGTGCGCGTACGGTGCTACCCGCCATAAGGATCGCCAGAACAGCCAATAGGCGTTTCATCTCAATCTTTGAATGATGGAGGCTGCTTGCTCATGGCGGCCATGAAGGCGGCCGTAAGGTCGTCAGACAGGAGCATGGCGGCATTCCAAACAGCCATATGGTGGAGGCCATCTGCTACCGAATGGTCTCTTGTGTGGCGCAGTATCTCCTTTGTTCCTCTTACGGAAAGGGGCGATTTCGATGCGATGGCCTCCGCCATTTTCTGTACTTCGACCAGCATGGTTTCCTTATCGGAGAAATGATCGTTCACGAGCCCGATATCCTTGGCTTCCTGTGCACCGACCTTTTTTCCTGTGTACGCCATTTCGGCTACGGCAGCGGGCTTCACGAATTTCGGAAGTCGTTGCAGGGTAC
>JBFHEW010000753.1:0-1732 GCA_041583955.1 Bacteroidia bacterium
CCCGACCAGTGGTGGCGGGGCTTTCGGTTGTGTTTCAGGTCTGCGTCAGATCGTGTATTTACCTTCTGAGATGAGGTACTTGACGATATCCCTTCTGAGGGCTTTCGCATTCACATCATATGATTTTAGAAGCTTGCGCACGATAAAGCTGTTAATGGTCTTTTCTGAACCGGTGGAAAAGCTGATAATGGCATCTTTTGCTGCTTTACGAACCCTTTCGAGCGATTCGTAGAGGTACACCTGTACCGCAGCACGCTGTGCAGCCAACTTGGCCTTGTCGCCTCCCATGGATTCAAGCTTACGCAATTTGAGCACGGCAGAGTCGCATATGAAGGCATCGGCCAGGATGTCGGCCAGGTTCATTACGATCTCTTGTTCATCCACCATCTTCTTACCAAGTTTTTTACCTGCGGTAGAGGAGATGAAGAGGAACACGTCTTTCAATGCTTGCACAATGCGTTCTTCTTCGGCTGCACCACTTTTCGTTCCGGAAAAGATGGATGACAACACCCGACCTTGCACTTTCTTGCCTGCACCGATCAGATCGATCTCCTTGGTCTTGAGGGCTCGTTTGGTAAGCTCAGCAACGGAAAGCATGCGGTTGATCTCGTTGGTTCCTTCGTAGATACGCGTGATACGTGCATCGCGGTAACCCATTTCGATGCCGGCCTCGGCAGAATAACCCATTCCACCGTAGATCTGCAGGGCTTCGTCAATCACGAAATCGGCATTCTCCGAACCTTTTACTTTCAGAATGGCACATTCAATGGCATATTCTCTGATCGATTCCAGTTTGGACTCCTGCACAGGCATACCAGCTGCTTGGAGTTCTTTACGCTTCAGGTCAATGTTCCGACCGATGCGGAAAACACCTGCATCCACACAGAAAATGCGCGATGCCATTTCTCCGAGTTTGTGCTGCATGGCACCGAATTCCACAATGGCGGTCTCAAACTGCTTTCGCTCCATGGCGTAGGTCAATGCCTGATTCAAAGCGAATTTCGCTCCACCGTTGGTGCCCGCAGCCAATTTGATACGACCGGTGTTGAGGATGTTTAACGCCATAGCGAATCCGCCTTGACGTTCGCCCAAGAGGTTTTCTACCGGGATAGGTGTATTCTCGAAGAACACCTGTACGGTGGATGAACCCTTGATACCCAATTTCTTCTCTTCCGCACCGATGGTGATCCCACCGAATTCTTTCTCTACAATGAAGGCTGAAAGTTTCTCGTCAGAATCGATCTTGGCGAATACAATGAAAATGTCAGCGAATCCACCATTGGTGATCCACATTTTCTGACCGTTCATGATGTAATGTGTTCCTTCTGCATTCAGTACTGCCTTTGTTTTACCCGAATTGGCATCAGAACCTGCCGTTGGTTCGGTAAGGCAATAGCTGGCCTTCAGTTTGGCAGAAGCCACACCAGGAAGGTATTTGTCCTGCTGCGCCTTGTTTCCGTAATACACGATAGGTAATGAACCGATGGATGTCTGCGCTCCGATGGTAGTAGCGAACGAAAGTCCCAGTGCAATGGCTTCTGAGAAGATGAGCCCCGTGTTGAAATCCAAGGCCATTCCGCCATGTTCTTCCGATATGGCTACGCCACAGAGACCGAGTTCGGCCGCCTTTTCAAGTTGTCCCACAATTTCATCGCGGTCCTTGTCTGCTTCAAATTCGCGTCCGCGTTCCTTGATCTTATTCTGTATTTCCTGCACACAGAAATCTTCGACC
>JBFHEW010000754.1:0-1731 GCA_041583955.1 Bacteroidia bacterium
AGAAGAAATAATGGTATCCGATATCGCCCTGTTCTTTGAGCCGATCGCAGCAGAGCTGTTGCCGGAAAAATCTGAAGGTACGTTAGGAAACCGCATCGAAATTTTCACCGATCAAAGCACGTTTCCGGAAGTAAAGCGCGGCAGTGTCGTGTTCTTCGGGGTATTGGAAGACAGACGGAGCAATTGCAAGTTAGGTTCTGATGGTCTGAATGTGGTGCGCAAGGAGCTATACCAGCTCAAAGACCACTTCGGTAAGCTGAATATTCTTGATATCGGGAACATCAGCCCAGGCGAAACAGTAGAAGATACCTACTACGCTGTATCCAACTCGGTGGCAGCCATCATCAAACAGGGCGGAATAGCCGTGATCCTTGGAGGAGGTCAAGATCTCACCTATGCCAATTATCTGGCGTACGAAAAACTGGAGCAGGTAGTGAATCTCGTATGTGTCGATTCGCGCTTTGACCTTGGAGATGTGGACGATGAGTTGAATGCTGACCGCTTTCTCCAGAAGATCATCCTCCATCAACCGAATATCCTTTTCAATTTCAGCAATCTGGCCTATCAAAGCCACCATGTCCTTCCTAAGGAGGTGGAACTGATGAAAAAACTGTACTTCGATATTTACAGATTGGGCGAAGTGCAACAGAAAATTGAGGACGTGGAACCAGTGGTCAGGAATGCAGACTCGGTTTCCATTGATATGAGTAGCGTCAGAAGTGCTGATTTTCCGTCAAACCATCGGTCAGAACCGAACGGATTGTATGGTCAGGAAGCCTGCGCCATTGCACGGTATGCAGGTTTGAGTGATAAACTTTCATCATTCGGTCTGTACGATGCGGCCTCTGCATCTACCGATTCCCGTTCGGCCAAACTTGTGGCCCAAGTGGCCTGGTACTTTCTTTCAGGAGTAAGTAACCGGAAGCTGGATTACCCATTTGCCGATAAAAGTGATTACCTTAAGTACACGGTTTCCATAGAAAACGGGCACTACGACATTATTTTTTACAAGAGTCAGCTCAGCGACCGCTGGTGGATGGAAGTTCCTTATCCAAGCAAGCGGGGAGAGAGGTATCAACGACATTTCATGGTTCCATGCAGCTACGAAGATTACCAGCGCGCGTGCGAAGACAGCGTTCCAGACAGGTGGTGGCAAACTTTTCAAAAGCTAGGATGACCGATGGATCGCTGAATCACCGATATTTGCGTTGGTTTTTAGTCGATTAATTGATTTAACAGCTTGATGTTGATAGAAATATTTGTTTACTTAGCCGCCTCTTGAAAAGGGACGTCCCGATCAGGAAAAAGGAAAAAGAAGGAAATCGAACAACTTGATATGAAAAAGATTTTTACTGCATTTGCGTCTTTCACATTTTTATTCTTGGGAACAACGGTTCAGGCCCAACAGGATCCGCAGTTCACGATGAATATGTTCAATCGGCTTTATGCCAACCCAGGTTACGCAGGAAGTAACAACGGGATATGTGCAAATGCGTTGCATCGCCAGCAATGGGTCGGTTTTGATGGTCGTCCGATCACCACGGCCATTAATGTTGATGGAACAGTAAAGGCTTTGCATGGAGGGGTTGGCCTTTCCATCCTTTCAGACAAGCTTGGAGCGCAGTACTCGGGAGGAGTTAACGTTTCATATGCTTTCCGTTTGGCTTTGGGACCTGGTACGTTGGGTATCGGAGTTGAAGGAGGGGTGTTGTTCAATACATTGGATGGTTC
>JBFHEW010000755.1:0-1718 GCA_041583955.1 Bacteroidia bacterium
ATCCGAGTCGATTGCTTTCCGGGGCATAACGCCCTTCTCCCATTCTGTAAGCCTGAAAACGGACCCTGGCATTATTGAACCCGTTCCGGTGGGCCAAGGCCAAAACGAATTCATTGAAACTCTGTTCCGTGAGCGTATCGGGTATCTCGATCCTGAGGAACTTACACACCTGCCGAACACGCTGCCAATGACCTTTGACAAAAGGCGACCTTCCGTTGGAAACGCGGATAGATTCGAAAAAACCATCTCCGTAACAGAAACCACGGTTACTTAAACTCAGCAGACCGGTTCCATCCGAATGAAACTCTCCGTTGAACAGTACATACTTACTCATTCCAATTCCTCCACAATTTTAAGGAAACCACTGTTGGACCCGATCAGAACACCCTTCACGCCTACTTTGGAAGCCGCTGAAATATCGCGTTCACTATCTCCGATCATGACGGATCTTCCAGGGTCGATCCCGAATCGCGCGATTGCTTTTTCGAACATCAGCGACTCTGGCTTGCGACAGAGACATTTACCTTCCGAATCATGATGTGGACAATAATAGACCGCATCGAGCTCTACCCCATTTGCACGAAGTCTTTCGTGCAACATTCGGTGCAAGGCATCAACCTGATTCCGATCGTACAGACCTTTGGCTATTCCACCCTGATTTGATACCACCACAATAAGGTATCCTTTGTTCTTTGCCAACCTGAGTGCATCAAACACATCGGGCAGAATCTTAAAATCCGCTTCCTTATAGGTGTAGTCTCCACGTTCTTCGTTGAGAACCCCATCCCGATCTAGAAACAGCGCTTTTTTCATCCGAGAAAACGATATGCGATCTCATCGATGAACAAAGACAGACGGTCTGGAGCCATGAGCACGGAAAAAACAAACCCGAAGGCCGCGCCCCAGAAATGGGCATCGTGCGCAATATTGTCGTTCGATTTTTTATCCTGATACCACTCCAATGCCAGATAACAGATACCGAAAATGATGGCAGGTATGGGTATCGGAATGAACATGATGAAGAGGTTCATGGTGGGATTGAAGTAAATGGCCGAGAACAGCACAGCCGCCACCGCCCCACTTGCCCCCACCGCATTGTAACTGAAATTATCCTGATGCCTTCCATACGAAGGAAGCGTGGCAAACAGAATCCCACCCAAATAGAGCGCCCCATAGATGAATGGACCTGAACTACCCCGATAATCAGCGAACGAACCTTCCACTATTCCTCCGAACAACCAGAGAACCCACATATTTATCCCTAAGTGCATCCAGCCGGAATGAATGAACGCGTGAGAAACCACGCGATACCATTGTCCCGAATGTTTTACCAAATAGGCATTGAACATCAACCTGGACATCAACTCCCTGTTCTGAAAGCCGGCAAACGAAACCAATGCGGTAATGATGACAATGAAAAACGTCATTGCGCCAGTTGCTTCAGTTTCCACGTGGCAATGGCTTTCCGTGCCGCAGACCGACCTTCCTCTACCATTTCCTTGGCTCGGTAGAACTCCAACGTGGTACCGACCGACCGTGGAATGTTGACCACAATATCTGGCTTGTGTATCTCAATGCTTTGCTCACACATTCGGTCTTGCATGAAATCGTAGGTCTTGTTGAGCATACCCAGATAATTGAGCGTTGATTCCTGTACCGCATCCACTTCGGAGGATTTGCTCATGTTGAGCCAACTTTTCACGGTACTCACCATTCTG
>JBFHEW010000756.1:0-1714 GCA_041583955.1 Bacteroidia bacterium
GACCAGGACCGAAAGTTTGCGCCCGAAATCTGCCAGTCGATTCTGCAATGGGGTTTTTACCCGGTCATTCTGGAGCAATTTGGCTATCCTGCCCATTTCGGTGTTCATCCCGATGGCGACTACGATTCCTTCTCCTCTTCCGTTTGCTACAACGGTTGATTTAAATGCCATATTGAATCGGTCGCCAATGGTCGCATCCTCTTCTTGAAGGATTTCCACACGCTTGTCTATCGGGTTCGACTCTCCGGTCAATGAGGCCTCCTCCATCCTGAGTGCGATCACAGAGGATAGGCGGATGTCCGCTGGAACAACATCTCCGGTTTCAAGTAAGACGATATCGCCAGCCACAAGTTCGGATGAAGGAATTCGCTCAATTCTACCATTTCTTCGAACCGTGGATTCGGGAGCTGAGATCTTTTGCAGCGCTTCCATTGCTTTCTCTGCTCTGTATTCCTGCACAAATCCGATGATGGCATTGAGCAGAACGATCAGCAATATGACCAAGCCATCTTTGTTGTCGCCAACTGCGAAGGAAATGACTGCCGCCATCAGCAGGATGAAGATCATCACATCCTTGAACTGAAGAACAAAAAGGACGAATGCCGATTGCTTCTGTTTGTTGACAAGCACGTTCTTGCCGAACACTTGTTGTCTTTTGAGCACCTCCTCTTGCGATAGCCCAGAAGCTTGCGTTTTCAGCAGCTGCTCCACTTGAGATATGGATTGAGTATGCCAATTCATTGCGGCCTCAGTGCTTGCTATAAAGTAAGACCATCATCAAGATGTAAACAGTAAGGATCAGCGCTGAATCTATGGCCAGCTTCCACTTTTTTTCTGACTTGAAAACGATCCCTGTTATTCCGATGGCCGTAATAATGATAGTGCCGAGTATGGGAATAATGTGGTCCGGACCGGTGTCGAAAAGAATAGGACCTTTCGTGTAGAGAATGTCATCCAGCGCGAGGATGCCAATATTGAAAATATTACTCCCGAAAATGTTTCCAATGGCCAGTTCAATCGTTCCCATTCTCACCGCTGCAACCGACACTACGATTTCCGGCAACGAGGTGGATGCCGCAACGAACAGCGTTCCGAAGAAACTTTGCCCTAAGCCGCTTCTTTCGGCCAGGATCTCTCCAAAATAGGGTAGTACCAAGGCAGCAGCGATAACAAATAGTGCGTTCAACAGATACCGTTGCACCACTTGTTTGAAAGTGAGCGTGTTTTCAATCGTTCTCACCAGATGGTCGTGCTGTTTTTTCTCATAAAGGAAAAGCACTCGCATGGCCACGAAATAGAGAACGATGAAAACAATGCTGGAACCACCGATCCAAGCGATACGTCCAAAAATCCCAGGCATGAGTATGGCCAAAGCCACCACGCTTAACATGACGATGCTGATAGAAGCGGCTATGATATGACCGGGCTGTGCCAATGATGTAAGCGGTTTTTTGGAATTGTAGAACAGGTCCATGATGGAAATGATGAGAATGTTGAACGCGCAGCTTCCAACGATGTCCGCAACCGCAAGATCCGGGGCATCCACAAATACGACTGAACCGACACCGGTCATCAATTCGGGCAGGGAGGTTACTGATGCCATGAGGATGATGCCGAAGAACACCTTTCCCCAACCCATCATGTCGGCCATCATATCGCCATATTTCAGAAGACGGGACCCGCTTATTACGATCACCAAGGCGCAGATGGTAAA
>JBFHEW010000757.1:0-1711 GCA_041583955.1 Bacteroidia bacterium
TGCCGCGCCTCCCCCGATCTTGACGTGATTTCCACCTGCAGGAAGAACAGAAAGCCGGTCGTCCGGAGCGGTCTCAGCAATACCGATGTTTCCATTGTTGATGGTCAGATTGTCACCACCGAGATTCCAATCAAAGAAGCGAAGTTCATTGAATGCCAGCCGATGGAAGGTAGGCTGCACCTCAAGGTTCAAACGGCCCGTTTGACCATCACCGATCGTAGCCCATCCATTTGTTCCTAAGGTTCCTGCAACATGAAGCTTATACCCTGGTAAAGCCGTGCCAATACCAACATTCCCACCGGTCAGTATCTCAATGCCAGAGGCAGAAGTCGTGCCTTTCCGAATGTGGAATCCGGCACCACCGTTTACCCCGGCTTCCCACCACTCTCCAGAAGCTATTCCGCCACTTCTTCCATAGCGAATGGCAGCCGCGTTGTTGCCACCGTTCCAGACCACGTGCGGATTGCTAAGCATGATTCCGGCAGCACCACCAGCGCCTATTGTCACATATTCAACACCTCCGTTCTCCGCGGCAGCAGCTAGTCCGTCCCCCCAAAGAGATGTCGGTTTTACAACCAGTCGGTCCCACGTACCCGATCCCGAAACACGTACATCTAAACTTCCAAGCGGTCCAGCTGTGCCGATTCCGAGCCGATTGTTCGTGTTGTCCCAAAATAGATTGGCGTTGCTACTCAGGGAGTTTGTTCCATTCCAGAAAGCGACTCGCGTTGCAACGCCTGAACCACTCAAGTAGTTCGTTCCGACATTATCAAGAAGTCGCGTCCATCGAGAACCGTTCCAATAATGATAACCGGTTCCTGACGAGGTGTTCGTATTGTAAACGAGCAAACCCGCTGCAGGGGATGTAACCGGTGCAGCCGTAAGAAGATCTACAATATCCACCCTTGGTACGAGAACACCTTGGTTAGCCGAACGCACGTCCAGAATTGCTGAATTGTCTCTTGTATTTCCGAGATAATCGATCAATACTCCGTCCTGTGCGTTTGCTCTGAACACGACCAGATGTATAGAAACCAGGAAAGCGAGAAAAGAGATGAAGTATGTTTGTTTCATGACGATTACCTTCTTAATGACGAATGGGATTCCCCTTTGTTGAGTTCGGATTTGAATGACCAAAATCCCCATTCAAAGATATTGAAGTGAATCGTCAGAGTTTATAGCTTCCGTGGTTGAGCAGTTTTTATTTTCTTTCAAAAATTAAGTTCCTGATTTGGATGGAATTCACCTGCGTGGGCCTTCTGTTTCAACGCGAGACTGGTCGCGTTTGTGAAGGGAAAATCACGTTTCGCAACATTAAAAGCAGATTGTTGAACAGGATGAAGGTTTAATTTGCGAATGCGACCACTATATCGTACTCGGAGAATTGCTCACCATTATTTTCATCATCATTTACCGATACAGAACTTGGAAAATATATTTCCCAAAAGGTCATCCGTTGTGATTTCTCCGGTGATCTCGCCAAGGTAAAACAACGACCTGCGGATGTCAATGGCCACCAGATCGCCCGGTACCTGGTTCTCAAAGCCTGTCAGCACGTCCTGAAGAGATGCTCTCGCTCCGCTCAAGGCTTCGATGTGACGTGTGTTTGTCACAATGGTCTGGTCTTCCTTTAGAGCCGATAGATTCACGAATTCCGTCAATTCCGATTTCAGTTCTTCAATACCGGTCTTCTCTTTGGCGGAGATGGAAA
>JBFHEW010000758.1:0-1690 GCA_041583955.1 Bacteroidia bacterium
GTTTTGGAGCCTGCGATGGAACCGCTCAAGCAGTGGTGCAGGGTGGGGCTGCACCCGTTACAGTTACTTGGAGTACTGGTGATGTGGCGAACAGTATCACAGGTCTTTGTCCTGGCACGGTTGACGCCACCGTAACTGACGCCAATGGGTGCGAGGTTATCGGACAGGTTGATATCACAGAGCCGTCCCCGCTCACCGTGGTGGTGAATACCACCGAAACAAGTTGCCCGGGGCTGCCTACAGGAACGGCCAATGCGGTACCTGCAGGAGGGACCGCACCTTACGTGACCGATTGGGGCGCACTTGACCCTAATGCATTGCCGGCTGGGGATTACACTGTGACCATTACAGATGCCAACGGGTGTGTTGTCGATCAGCCATATTCCATTGCGGATGGAATCGGGCTTGTGTTCGATTTCATGATCACGGATAACATCTGTTTCGGAGGGTCTGATGGTTCTGCTATTCTTTCCGTTTCGAATGGAGTAGCGCCATACGATATGGCATTTACGGATGCTTTCTCCAACCCTTTGCAGGTGAACCTTGCCAGCCCAGGGGTTGAATCCATAGGAGGTTTGGGGGCCGGGACCTACAATGTAGGTGTTCAGGATGCGGCTGGATGCCAGCAATTGGGCTCCTTCACCATCACCCAACCGGCTGTTGACCTTGTAATGAACCTTACCCCACAGGACCTCCAATGTTTTGAGAGCGGAGATGGACAGATAGGGGTAAGTCAGAATGGGCTTTCCCCGTACGTCTTCAGCATCTCTGATGTGTTTGGAAATCCGTTGGGATCTGCTTCGGCAACAGGCAATCACACGTTCACGGGACTGGATATCGGCATTTATTTCATCAACGTGACAGATGCTAACGGATGCGCCACCAATAACGCTGTGGAACTGTTTCAACCCGAACCTTTGGAAGCAGAATCAACGGTCAGTCCGATATCCTGTTATCTGGGTTCGGACGGAGCCGTTTCCATTACGCAGATATCAGGAGGAACAACGCCTTATGCACAGGTTGTTTGGAATGACCCGACAGGTCAGGTGGGAAGTGCGGCTACAGGTCTTCCAGCAGGTACGTACACCGCCACCATTACCGATGCAAACGGCTGCGAACTCACTGAGACGTTCACACTGAACGAGCCCCCTGAAATGCGGCTTACTCCCGGTTATGTGACCGATACCTGCGGGCAAGGAGTTGGCGCAGCCACTGTTCAAGTGAGCTTTGGAACGCCTCCGTACAGTTATCTCTGGAAGCCTGATAATGTTCAAACAGCTACCTATTATGGTTTGACCGAAGGGAGTTACGAGGTGGTTGTGACGGATGCCAATGGGTGTAAGGATTCGGTCATTACGCAGGTAATGGACGATCTTCCCTATCCGTTTGCTGCGTTTGACTACCGTATTGAAGGTGAGCATGTGCTCGATCAGGTGGTTCAGTTCGTCAATAATTCGGTGGGCACCATACAGTGGCAATGGAATTTTGGAGATGGCGAGTCGAGCAATGAACGGGATCCGAGACATAGTTATCAGGATGCTGGGGACTATCTGGTGCAGTTATTGGGTTCTAACGGATACTGTGATGATACGGTCTATCAATACGTGAATATCGACCCGCTTCTGGCCATTTACATTCCTAACGCCTTTACGCCAGGCACGAGTGAAGCCACTCAGGACGGAAACAATGA
>JBFHEW010000759.1:0-1688 GCA_041583955.1 Bacteroidia bacterium
GGGTGTCTACATTGAACTTGGCCAAGCGCAAAGCCGAAAACACAGGTACTGCAAAAGGAACCAGCAGTATCGGGTCAGCGAAAAAAGCCTCTACTCCATGCAACGACCCGATGCCATCTTCCACCAGGTAATGAAGCAGCATCAGTCCCGGAACCACTCCGAATGTCACCATGTCTGCTAGCGAATCCAACTCAGCCCCTATGGGAGAAGACACCTTGAGCAATCTTGCAGCAAAACCATCGAAGAAATCGAAAATGGCCGCTGCCACTACTAGGAACGCTGCCGTAAGTGGATTACCAAGCATCAACGATACGATCGCCAGACAGCCACAGAACAGATTCATACACGTGATGAGGTTCGGGAGGTGTTTGAGCAGAATCATCTGCCGAAGGTAGCAAAGGCGCCAATATGTATTTCACGACATTTTCAGGAATTGCGTGCGTTGCCCGTAACCTTTACGCGCACTTCGCATAAAACACATCCAACTAGGATGAGCACAAATTTGGATGATCTGGAACGTGCGCTGGAAGATGCGAAAAACGATGCCGAACGCTTGGAGGCACTTCTCGGGCTATTGTTGGCATCTAAGGAAGATGAATTCGTAGAGGGATGGAAGTTCGGTTCAGAGGCATTGGAACTGGCAAAGGCACTTGGCGATAGGAACGCACAGGCCCGAGCACACGAAGGTCTCGCCAATGTATTGATGAAATTGGCCGAGTTCTCGCAGAGTATTGAGCATTTCGAATGCGCGCTAGATCTGTACCTGGGTCAAGGCGACCTCTACGCGGTGGCCAGGTGCTATTGCGGTATGGGAATCATCTCAGGTACTTTACAGGAGTATCGTACCGCACTGGATTATTTCGAGGACGGCCTCTCTGCCAGCAGACGAGCACAGCGCAGTCATCTGGCAGCAACCATTACGGGCAATATCGGTCATATCTATTTCAATCTGGGCAGATACAACGAGGCGATGGAATGTTTTTGCCAAGGATTGGAGTTCTATCAGGAGATAAAAGAAACCCAGGGCGAGGCCAACATGTTGGGAGGAATGGCCGGAGTGCTGGTGTATCAGGGCGAATTCGATAAGGGCATGGAGTTGGTGAGGAGGTCGTTGGAGCTACAGAAATTCAACAATCATAGGAGAGGAATTGCAGTTGCCATGATGAACGTTGGAAGCACCTATCATCGAATGGGGAAATTGGAAAAGGCAAAAGCAGAGTTCAAGAGTGCGCTCAATTATACCAGGTCCATCAACCTTAAGATGGTCGAATATGAGATATACAAGAATCTGAGTGAAGTATCGGCCGATCTGGGAGAGACCGAAAAGGCCACCGAGTATCTACGATTGTATATGGAAGGGCAAAAGGAGGAGAAAGCGCTATCCGTCAAACGAAAGAACGAGCAGTTCAAACAACGGCAGATGATCCGGGAATTGCAGGGGGGTAAAATGTGATAGTCCAGATCGTTCCGGAGTAAGAGATCCATCCGCTGCCATCCGGTTTCACTTGGCGTAAAAGTTCTTTTTCAGTCGGAGAATAGGCTTCTCGAAATAATGCCAACTCAATGATGCGAATGGAGCAATGATGGCGAAGGCAAGCAGCGGTTTCAGAACAAGAAAAGCCCATAGTTCATCTTCAAGATGGGTTAGAACCAACACCCGTTGACCAATGAGCAGCCCTATCTCATGA
>JBFHEW010000760.1:0-1678 GCA_041583955.1 Bacteroidia bacterium
CGGACAATTAGAACGTCACCTTTATGAACTTGAGTTCGTGAATTCAAATCATGCCCTTTTTTAGTGAAGTAAACCCAGTCATTGTCGTTTACCCGAAACTCTCGAACATTCGCTGATCTAAACGCATAAACGCCAGTACCATCCTCCGAATAATGGTCTTTTGGTTTTATCACAACTCCAACCTTAACATTCTCGCATGCGTCTCTTATTGTGCTTGTTTCCCACCCTTCAGGCAACTCACCTTCCTCAACATCATCATTGGTCAACCTACCCTCAAAAGCCGCTTTGAGCACCGACTGCCGATAGGTTTTGAGTTGTTCTTGCGCGGCTTTCAGTTTCTCCACGCCCTCATCCAACTGGGCAAACAGCGCTTCTATCTTGGCTACAATGCGCTTTTGTTCGGGGAGTGGAGCAAGTGGCATTTCCAGATTGAGAAGATGTTCTCTTTTCAGATTATTGATGTTGCTCCCTTTCGATAATTTCTGAATTACTGTAGAATAAAATGATGAATTGAAGTAATAAGCAAGATATCCATTGTCAACCTTTTCGTTAGCTCTAATCACACCGCAAAAGGCACCAAATCCTCCGAGAAAATCTTCCTTGGCAATCGCGGATTTTCCCACAAGCCGCTTACTTCCACTGGACATAGCGAGGACAATATCACCTTGCCGCACATGTTGCTCTGACTTGATTTTATCCTCAGGTACATACACCAAGTCGTCAAAATTCAAATCTCCATTAATGTTGTTCGCTCTGAGAATGGGTAGAAAACCAATCTCTGAACTTTGCCGTGCATCAGTCTTGCCGTATGTAACACCTCTGATTAACTCAGCGATTTCACCAACTTTAACCTCTTCCCACTCTTCCATCATGCCGCCAATGCTTCGTTCAGTTCATCAATTACCGTATCCATTTCGGTCCCAAAAAGCTGGTACATCTTGGCCATTCCGCCTGCGCTTCCCATTTTTCCGAGTTCCAGATCATCGCGGTCCAGATGCATGCTGGTGGTTATATGGTCGCGTATCATGTGTAGCCACTGCACCTGTTCTTCGGTGTATTTCACGGTACCCGCCTGTTTGCGGAAAACCCAGTCTTGAAAGTTCTTGCGCACCACATCGGCATACGGTCGTAGCTCGCTGTCCAAGCCTGTTTCCAAGCGTATCAAACTCACAATGTCGGTCAGCATGCGTTGGGCACTTTTGGCCTGTGGTTTCTGGGTTTCCTGCTCGTAGGCATCCCAAAGGCCATCTACGGTCAGGTTGTAAGGCGCTGCGGTCAGCATTTCGTGCAGTTCCTGTATCATCCTAAAGGTGATCTCTTTTCTGCGGAATGGCTCGTTGTAGAAAATGCGGAGTGCCAGCAGTTCATCACGCTTGTCGTTCAGAAACTGTCGAAAGAGGTTCACCACTTCCTTGGCCTTATCGGCCTCCAATGTTTGAAAACCGGAGAAGGTAACTTCATCCAGATTGTGATTGTCAATGATCTGCTCAATGCTCTTGCGCACATTCTCCACGTACTCTCTGAATTCGGGATCATCGAATACTGCCGTGGCCTCTTTAGCCAACGTTTGTTGTGCTTCTTCGCGGCTCTGCGGTGTTTCCGTAGAAGCCGATCTCTTCACCTGCTCATCAATCTTATCGGGGTCGTGCGCATCCAACAACTGGTGCACCACCTGAAA
>JBFHEW010000761.1:0-1671 GCA_041583955.1 Bacteroidia bacterium
ATCCACCACGTTACCGACCGCAGTCCAGTACGAACCGTTGTGATCTTCGGTTATCATGAAAATACCGTCTTTGCTGATGCTGTTGAGGTTGTGACGAGATACGTTCTGAAGCATTTCCACGAGAATGAGGAAAAACCCTTTGGATGCTGTCATCTCATTATCGGACTTCACTTTTTCCTCTATGATCTGGATGATCGGCATGATCGAGTCCTTCCCGAAATCGCCTTTGTAGATCATCAGAACATCCGAATTCTTGATCTTCTCGTCAAACGACTTGGTGAATCGTAAGGCTTCGCCCGGCTCCGACTGCCCATCGGTGGTCAACTTGAGCGAAAGGTAAAAGTTGGATAGGTGTTCACTGATACTTTCAAAATCGAACGAAATGGGCTGGCCGGCCTTTCTGGCAAGCTGGATCAGACCAAGCCCTGCGCCTCCCTTCGAAGAAAGTTCCTCGTTGTTCAAAACCTCGAGATACAACGCCTTCAGCTTGTCCTTCTCAATGGTATTCAGCTGATTCAATTTTTCCCGTAAGAGCTCCACCTCTGCCAGATCGATGAGGTTGATGGAACTTACATAGTTGGCCTCTCCCATGAGTCGAGCTGCAAACAATCCTCCGGACTTCTCCTTTTCTGATCCCGGCTCGGTCTTAAGACCATGGCGAACCACGTTCTGAAAGCACTCCACCATAATGAACGAAATTCGTCTGCTTAGACTGGCAAGAGCCTCAAAATTATTCACATTGAACTCCGTGATCCGGATGATTCCATCGGTGATGTCATCGCTTACGTCACCATTGAAAATGAAACTGAGACGGTCTTTCTCAAGCTCCTTGTAGTACTCAAATAGATTTTCCAATCGTAGTCAGTTGATGTTGGTACAGGTGCATGAAACGCCAAACAACCACGATGGTTACAGTGAAGCGTGATATTCTTACCTCCCATATCAGCCGCTGTTCCACTGAAGGATGGTGCCATAGGCTGATTCTGAGCTCGAACACCTTGTGGTCATGAACGGCATCAGTTCTCCAGACCAGCACCATTCTGCTGTGGATATATTGCGTTTTCCAGTTTACCTGAATTGTAACAGGCATTATGACCGAGATTGCTGACCGGAATTCATCAATGGCCTAAAGGCAAGGTGAGCGCAAGAAGCTACATAGGCTTCGGAACTACCCTACGGGCAACCCAATTGCTTACATTTGAACTATGGTGCGGATCACGGTCGTTTGTTATCTACTGCTGGTGTTTCAGGGAGCCGTTGCACAACCCGGAAAAGACAAGGACGCCTACGCCATTGGGGTGGCCGGTATTCAACTGATTGACGAAGGCTCTTACGAAGAGGGTATCAAATTGCTGAAACAGGCGCGCAATCTGGAGCCTTATGATTACGATTATGCCTTCGAGATCGGCAAGGCTTACCTGAAAAGCGGAGAACCGAAAAAGGCAGAGAAATACCTCTTTGATCTCCAATACAACAAGAACGCCCAAGCCGACCTGTACATTGCGTTAGCTGACTGCTACCGAGAATTGGACGATGCCAAGAAAAACCCGGATCCAGAACGGAAAAAAGAGTTGAATGCATTGCGCTACGGTATTCAAAAACTTCCGAACGCGGGAATCCTATATCTGGAACTTGGAAAGCGTAAACTGGCCATGGAAAGATCCATTGATG
>JBFHEW010000762.1:0-1664 GCA_041583955.1 Bacteroidia bacterium
TCAGGAACCTTCGTTTCAGGACAATCTGAGTGCTGTACTGGTGTTGAAGAAATTGTAGCTGCTGGTCAGAACATCCTTTTTCCTAATCCGACCAATGGAAATATCCGTGTAAGAACGGGAGGTGATATTTACCAACTCAATATCATGGACATGAGCGGTAAGTTGCTTCAGATGGAGCGTTTGACCATTGATGGTCAGACCGTTGAATTGAACGGATTGGCAAACGGACTCTACATTTACCAGATGCTTGATGAGGCAGGAAAGGTGGCTCATACGGGTCGTTTGAGCGTGATCAAATAAATTTCTCGCAAAGGCGCTGAGACGCCAAGAGAAAAAAGGGGCATCCGATTTAACCGGATGCCCCTTCTTTTTTGCGCTAACAATCCTTTGCGTCTTCGCGCCTTTGCGAGAGGCTACACGAATCGAGGGTCAGTTTCCATCACGTGTCCACAACTTGAGCAGGTTCTTAACTCTTCTGAACCGTAAAACTCTCGGAAGCGCGGCAGAAAATCCTTTTCAATATCGGTAAGCGGAAAATAGGTTTCGTGCAATTTGTGGTTGCAATTGTCGCAGAACCATAGCAGGCCATCTTGCATGGTTGTGCCTTTCCGTACGGCTTCGATCACCAATCCTACAGAACCTTCACTGCGCATGGGCGAATGAGGCACCTTGGCCGGCAGCAGGAACATCTCGCCTGCCTTTATCGGTACATCCACTGCTTTCCCATCTTCCTGAATACGCACATTGATGTCGCCTTCGAGTTGGTAGAAAAGCTCTTCCGTTTGGTTGTAATGGTAATCTTTCCGAGCGTTGGGTCCACCAACGATCATCACAATGAAATCGCCAGCATCTACATACAGGTTCTTATTGCCGACAGGCGGTTTCAGAAGCTCGCGATTGTCGTTGATCCATTGTTTGAGGTTGAAGGGTTTTCGAATGGCCATTGTGTCGGTTTTGTTCCCATCAAAGTAAGGAAATTCAACTAGTTTTGACCAAAGTCCAATCATGAAGATCGATCTTACAGGAAAGCGCGCATTGGTGTGCGGAAGCACGGCAGGAATAGGCAAAGCCGTGGCAGTGCAATTGGCAGAAGCAGGAGCGTCTGTTACGCTATTGGCACGTAATGAAGAGAAATTGAAGTCGGTTCTTGCAGAACTGACCGTTGGCGAAGGCCAGCACCACAGTTACCTGGTGGCAGATTTCAGCAAACCAGAAGCCTTGAAGATCGTGGTTGACAACCACGTTCGTTCTGCTGAGCCGTATCACATTCTGTTGAACAATACCGGTGGACCGGCAGGAGGTAAGGCCATTGATGCCGGGCTGAACGAATTCGAAGCAGCATTCCGTTCGCACCTCATGTGCAATCACATTCTGGTGCAAGCGCTTGTTGAGGGCATGAAAGCGGAGAAGTACGGCCGCATCATCAATATCATTTCCACTTCTGTGAAGATCCCGTTGAATGGACTTGGGGTTTCCAACACCATTCGTGGAGCAGTAGCCAATTGGAGCAAGACCTTGGCAAACGAGTTGGGCGAATTCGGCATTACGGTGAATAATGTGCTGCCAGGCGCCACAGAGACCGAACGCCTATCGAGCATCATCAGCAACAAGGCCTCAAAAACCGGAAGATCGGAAGAAGAGGTCAGCAATGCCATGCGCGCCCA
>JBFHEW010000763.1:0-1661 GCA_041583955.1 Bacteroidia bacterium
AGAAATGAATAATTCAGGATTTACAATAGTTGACGTGCGAAGCCCAATGGAATTTCAAGGCGGGCACGTGGCAGGAAGCATCAACATACCGTTGAACGAAGTTCCAGAAAGGGTAGAGGAGTTTGCAAAAATGCCTAAGCCTATTCTGCTTTGCTGTGCAAGCGGAAACCGAAGCGGGCAGGCAGCAGGGTTTCTTCGCGCTAAAGGAATAGAGTGCGAGAATGGAGGAGGCTGGATGGAAGTGAACTACCGTTTGCAGCACGCTTGATCTCTGGCC
This sequence comes from Bacteroidia bacterium, assembly GCA_041583955.1. Classification (GTDB taxonomy): domain Bacteria; phylum Bacteroidota; class Bacteroidia; order UBA10329; family UBA10329; genus UBA10329. The sequence goes on from JBFHEW010000763.1 coordinate 278, forward strand.
ATTGAAATTTGTAGAACGCCACCATGACACCGATCATGGTGGCGTTCTTGCATGAAAGATTTGTAGGAGAAGTACAATTTTTTACCTTCAACGTTGAAACTTGAACTTGACAGCATGAGGATTTTTACCTTCACCATTGTTTTTCTTGCTTCAGTATCCACCTGTTTTGCTCAGCATTCGGTTGCAAGGCGTTGGAATGACGTTTTGTTAGAAGCGATCAGAGACGATTATGCACGACCTACGGTGCACGCTCGGAATCTGTTTCATACATCCATTGCATTGTACGATGGTTGGGCGATTTTCGACCCGGTGGCTGATACCTACCTACTCGGAAAAGTGGTCCATGACTATGATTGTCCGTTCAATGGAGTTCTGCCTCCTTCTGATATTCAGGAAGCACAGGAGATAACCATGAGCTACGCTGCATATCGCGTGCTCAGCCATCGTTTTGCCTCATCTCCTGATGCTGTGCAGATCCAAAACCGTTTCGACACTTTGATGGCCAACTTGGGCTACGACATCAATTTCACTACTACCAACTATTCTAACAGCTCATACGCTGCGCTCGGAAACTACTTGGCGCAGAACATCATTGCTTACGGATTTGCAGATGGAGCCAATGAAGGCGAGTCGTATGACAACGAGTTCTATGTGCCGGTAAACCCTACGCTGCTGCCCGTCTTTCCGGGAAACCCGGACATCGTTGACCCGAACAGGTGGCAACCATTGACGCTACAGGTTTATATTGATCAATCTGGTCACGTATGGCCTATCAACACACCGAGTTTCCTTAGCCCTGAGTGGGGAGAGGTAAAGGCGTTTGCGCTACGTCCGGATGACCTTACGATACATAACCGAGACGGGTACGATTACCACCTTTACCATGATCCGGGTATGCCACCCCTGATGGATACCGCTGACGTATCTGGAGCTGCATTGGATTACAGATGGGGCTTCGAGTTGGTAGCAAAGTGGTCTTCTCATTTAACACCAGATGATACCACCATGTGGGATATTTCGCCTGCATCTATGGGAAACATACAAAGCTACCCATCTTCGATCCAGGACCATCCGGCCTTCTACGATCTGGAGCATGGTGGCGATCCTGGAACAGGCCATGCGATCAACCCGGTCACGGGTCTACCGTATGAACCCCAACTGGTCAAGCGCGGAGATTATACACGTGTTCTTGCCGAATTCTGGGCAGATGGACCGGATTCCGAAACACCTCCCGGTCATTGGTTCACACTACTCAACTACGTAAGCGACCACCCGATGTTCGAAAAACGATTCATGGGTGTTGGTCCTGTTCTTTCAGACCTTGAGTGGGACGTGAAAACGTACTTCACGCTGGGTGGAGCCATGCACGATGCGGCTGTCACTG
>JBFHEW010000764.1:0-1660 GCA_041583955.1 Bacteroidia bacterium
GATGGAGATGTTCACATTCGGTCCACGACTGAAATAGTAGCTGTACAGATTGCCGTCATTTCCTTCAATACCCTCAGCAATGATCTTAAAAACATAGCCATTGAATTCCTTGATGAATTCTCCTTCTTTCGGGTCCAAAGGACCGAAACTGTACCATGCGTTATTGTATTTTCCCGACCCATCAAAGGACCGAGAATCCAGTAAGGTTCCGGCTTTGTAGTTTCCAATAGGATCGGTAAGCTGAGCGTCAGGCGTGCTCCAAGCCCCTTTACCACCATAGATACTGAACTTCGTTTTCGTGTCTGGTTCACCGTATATTTCATCGTGGTCTCCGCTTACATCAGGGTCGAATACACGGATGTAGAACGGGTCGGTTTCGTTGGCCGGAATGGAAAGGAAGAATACTTGCGAGAAGTCGTCATCCCCATATGTTTTACTTGCTTTATTGCCAAACGTAACAAGGTATGGTATATTGCTGTTTGCAGGGGGCACCGGCTGTGCCATCAACCCATTAACCGATCCGAGGTAAAACAGCCCCGTCAAAACCATCATCACATTTCCTAAACTTTTCTTCATTGTTTCGCTCATCCGTATGGTTCTGAGAAAGCGTCTGTACGCAGAGCCTGTCAGATATGTTACAGTCGTTGTCAGGGTTTCATTGCTTTACAACATCTGTTCCATTTTATGACATGCGCTTATTTGATACCTTCGAAATCGGAAAAATGAAGTGGATAAAAGTTCTTTTCGGGATAGCTCTTTCTGTAGGTGTGGTAATTTTGGGTAACAGTAGGTTGGGCCCGCTACCTCCCATTGCAAAGTTTCTCGATCCTTTTTGTGGATTCTGGCAAAATGCCGACCGTTCAGTCGCATTGCCAATCGAGGACATCTCTCTCCGAGGGATAAAAGGCGAATCAGAAGTGGTATTTGATGAGCGGGGAGTGCCCCATATTTTCGCGGCCAACGACTACGACCTGTATTTTATTCAGGGTTACCTCACGGCAAGCGACCGTCTGTGGCAGATGGAATTCCAGACGCATGCTGCCGCTGGCAGGTTATCTGAGATAATTGGTGATAAAGCGGTGTTGTTCGATCTGGAGCAACGCAGGATCGGTATGGTCTGGGCGGCTGAGAATGCGCTGGAGCTGATCAAGCAGGATAGCGCGAGTTACGCGGCCCTCAATGCTTATGCCGATGGGGTAAATCATTACATCGCCACACTTCATGAGGAAGATTATCCGTTGGAGTACAAGTTACTTGACTACCGACCAGAACCATGGTCTGTTTTCAAGTCTGGGCTTCTTCTTAAGTACATGGCTAAAATGCTGAACGGAAATGAACGTGACCGGCCTAATACCGAGGCGTTGAAATTGTTGGGAGCAGACCTGTTCGGACAGCTGTTTCCAGATCAGAATTACCTCAACGACCCTATCGTTCCCGATTTTTCCACGAAGAGCTCTGATAGCATGACCTCATCGATGGAGGATGAAGTGATGACCGATGGGAATTGGTCCATGACCGATATACAACCTCACTTTGTAGGAAGTAACAATTGGGCCGTTTCCGGCAATAGAACGGAGAGCGGATCTGCCATTCTGTGCAACGACCCGCACTTGGCGCTGTCTCTTCCTTCCATCTGGTATGAGGTTCAGTTGACCAGTCC
>JBFHEW010000765.1:0-1647 GCA_041583955.1 Bacteroidia bacterium
ACTATCGAAGGTTATCAGACCGGTCTGATCACGCAGTTTTCGGATATCTATTCCCTGTTCATTCTCCGTACCTGTTATAATAGGTAGTTCAATCGATTGGTCTCCTACACGAATCTCGGCTTTATCACTCATTATTTAGTCAGTAAATGGTTTTGAATTTGCTAGCGCGATTATACAAAAAAAACGATCATCACATTTGTCAGGGAAGTTACGTCTTCAACGGGTTTTCCGATCATTGCAAACGCAGTGTTTCAAAACCGCGTCAGGCATGTGCGACCAGCCCGTTTAAACTGTGTTCTCCAGTAATGGTTACAACGAAAAAAGGCGCTGATCGTTCAGCGCCTTTCTGCATTTATTTCAGAGGTTCTCACTGGGTCGGTTTGCCACCATGCCTCGGTTGGTCTTTTGCCCGATGAAGCAGTTCTTTTCGGAATCCGTGTTCGGCCGCGTACAGTTGCGCCACTTTCTGCATGGGCAGTATTTTCTTGAACCGCTCGTTGTACACTTTTTTCAGGTCCAGTTCCTGTTGTTCCAGGGTCAATTCCCGATCCACCGCTGCGGAAAGCTGCGCATCGGTCATTTCTGCATGCTTCTGCTTGGTGGTGATTCGATTTTCGCGCTTTTGTTTCCGTAGGTCATGCATTTTACCTTCCAGCTCATTGTACAACGGCCAAAATGCTTGCGCCTCGGTTGGCGTAAGGTTCAATTGATTGGTAAGATAGGCCACTTTCAAGGCATCCAATTTTTCCCTTTTAGATGGTTCGAGTTCATCCTGTGCGTACGCTGTGGAGAACGTCATCAGTATTGTGGCTAGGGGCAGAAGCAGAAGGTTTTTCATTTCAGATCTCTATTTCGTTCATCAATGTGGTCAATTCCATGTCTTCTTCAGAAGAGAGGTATTCAATAATATCGCTCTGAGAGAACGAATCATCTTCTTCGCTCATCTCATTGTAACTCACCAGACCGTAACTCACGAGTTCGGTCGGCTGTAGTTCGGTGTATTCCACCAGCTCTTCTACCGTCAATGATGCAAGAACGGTATCGAAATCGGGGTCGGCCTGTTTGGTGCTTGGCATGAAGAACCATGCTGCAAGTACGATGGATGCGATTCCGAACGATGGGACAAGGATGTGACGCCAATTGAGCCGAGGTGTTTCCTGTCTGGTTGCACTGGCCCGAACGTTCTCCATGATCCGTGGGGTCAGATCAGCGAAGTAGCCGTCCGGGACTTTCATAGGTGTTCTTTTCAGCTCCGTGTCCGGAATACCCTTCAGGTTGAGTTCCGGTTCGCTATGGATGTTTGTGTTTCTCATCACGATCAATTGACTAGTTGTCTTTGAAAAGGTTTAAAACTGTTGGTGCATGTAAGCTTCGATTTTTTTCACTGCGTGATGGTATGATGCTTTCAGTGCACCAATCGATGTGCCCGTTATCTCTGCTATTTCCTCGTACTTCATCTCTTCATAGTATTTCATATTGAATACCAGTCGTTGTTTGGTGGGCAACGTGAGAATGGCCTGTTGTAGTTTCAATTGGATGGCATCACCGCTCAAATCTGGGTCTGATTCCAGCGTTGAGGAAAGTTCGTGCGCCACATCATTGAGCGATACGAATATGTTCTTCCGTTTCTTCTTCAGGAAAGTGAGG
>JBFHEW010000766.1:0-1643 GCA_041583955.1 Bacteroidia bacterium
CTTATGATCTTCTAACTCGCAGATGGAAACGATGTCCATAGGAACATCCAGTTGCCAAAGGAATCCATTGGTAGCAGCATTATAAACAACCAGAAAATGATCATTATCGCCTACCAACTGTACTTCGACCAACATATACCTCTCGTCAACGTAGATCGTCTCCGGCCGATAAATTCCAGTAGGTTGATTGAAGGTAAGTCCGCCTGCAAGATTGTACTTACGTATTTCTCGGTCATAGATGGACGTAAAGACATCGTTCCCATAACAGATAACATCATTGAACCTTTGCGTCTGAGCAAGAGGAAAAACGTTGTCGGACCAGGTCACCGTTCCGGTTACAAGGTCGTAGCTCTTGATTCCAGTCGAATAATTTCCGATAAGGCTCATACGGTCTCGCAACGAGTTGACGCCAATCTTTTTCACATCCTGGCCTGGAAGCACCCATTGCGTCAGGCTGTTGAAAAGCGAATCCAGCTTCCATATTGAACCTGTTCCATTGCCGTTAGAAGAGAAGTAAATGGCCCTCCTTTCCTTTGGGAGCCCAGTTATTCTGATCTTCTTGTACTCGCGCTTTTCATTCGTCCCATCGCTTGCTGTTACTAGCACGTAGTAGTCCCCGGTTTCAGTCAGTTTATTGCTGATCACCAGTTCTGCTGCTCCATTACCTGTGTTGGAATTGATGGCAACATTCGCGGAACCACCGATCGGAATGAAGTCACCATTGACAAGTTTGGCCGTTACCGACACCAATGCAGTCTCATCAACTGCCGAAACTGAAACTGAAACCGTGTCGAAAACAGCATAGATGGTTCCTTCCAAAGGTTGGAGAATGCTAACAACAGGCGCAATGTCGTCCTCCTTCTTACAAGATGATAGGAAGCTGCTCAGAAACCAACACAATGTGAATAGCAAAAGACATGATCGCATGTTGCAAAGTTATTCACTACCTATCAACACAGAAACTTAGTAAGTTGAGGATTGGAGAACGCACTTAAAAACGTTAATTTGTTGAATGTAAAAATGGAGCAGGATTCTCAAGATGATCTAACCGGAATGAGCGTTGAAGAAACCACCGACAAGGGTCGGACCAAGAAGAAAATCCGCATCAAATACCGAGAGCGAATCCGAATTAAAAAGCGCCCGGAAGGGAATAGGTTCGTACGCTATTGGAGAAAGAATAAAATGAATATCATCGCTGCAACTGTCCTAGTAGCTTTATTGGGATTTACCACTTTCATGATAGCTAAAGTGCTGAAAGAGCAGATTGAGATGAACCACGAACAGAAGAAGAAAAACATGAAGATCATCTATTAGCATGTCACAAGAAGTAAGACCGAGGAGAACAAAACCATCAACATACACGCAACCTAAGCAAGGATTGGAGCACGGAAAGGTACCACCCAATGCCACCGACCTTGAAGAAGCTGTGCTTGGTGCATTGATGCTTGAAAGTGACGCATTGAACGATGTGGTAGAGATTCTGAAACCAGAAAGTTTCTACCGCATTGAACATCAAAGGATATTTGAAGCCATCACAGACCTATTCAGTAAAAGTGAGGCCATAGACATTCTAAAGGTTACGAGTTGGCTGAAAAAAGAATGCTACCTCGATCTGGTTGGCGGCCCTTACGTCGTCAGTCAGC
>JBFHEW010000767.1:0-1642 GCA_041583955.1 Bacteroidia bacterium
AGTCGGAATCCTTCTTTTCGCAGCCGTTCCATTTCTGAATGGATATCTGCTACGGAGTACGCCACATGGTGCAATCCTTCTCCCCGTTTTTCAATGAACTTGGCAACGGCACTCTCGCTCGAGGTGGCCTGCAACAGCTCGATCTTGTTATTTCCGGTGAGAAAGAAGGCGGTGATCACATGCTCCGATTCTACGGTTTCCTGTTTGTAGCACTTGGTGTTCAACAGTTTCTCGTAGATGGGGATGGATACCTTCAGGTCAGCAACGGCAATTCCAAGATGTTCAATGTGTTCCATGGTGCAAAATAAAAAGGCCAACTCAACTGAGCTGGCCTTTCTGTTTCAATTTCAAATGTTCAACGCTTGAAAGTGGCCGTTTGGGTGCCGTAATTCAGGTAATAGGTTCCTTTTTCAAACCCAGAAACATCTACTCTTTTGCCAACTCCTTTGGCAACAATGTTGCCGTAGGCGTTATAAATCTCGTAGAGCGTGTTGTCTGAGAAGTTGATCGCATCAGACACCTTTTTGCCATCGCCCGGCTGGAACGTGATCTCCGGAAGTGGAGATGTCAGTTTGGTTTCGAACGAATAGCGTGGCTTACTTCTGTGGTCGGTCTGCTTAACCCTGAAACGGTTCTGGCCGCTGTGAACGGTTGTCAACTGTACTGAATACTCGTTCTTTTCAGGGCTACCCTTTCCTTCAAATTCTCCTACTTCAACCCATTTGTTCCAACGGAATTGCTCAATGGTGTAAGGCAATTTCCCGGTTTCGTTGGTTGTGGTAATGGCAAGCACACCGTCTTTGCTGATACCGATAGAGGCCACTTCGAAAGTGCTCATAGGCTTCAGCACCTCCGGGTTTACCACTTTGGGCTTACAATCGTCCTTGTGTGAGATGCGGATCTCGATAGGAGCTCCCAGATTGAGTTGAAAGAAACTGAGGTCGATCTCAAACGCGCTTGAGTTGATCTCATCGGTTGTCACCTGTCCGTTCACTTTCACCTCAAACGTGCAAAAACCAACCCCTTCAGAAGCAAATGGGTTCTGAACGTAAAGGTTTCGTCCATGGTAATTCCCTTCCAACAGAATGGTTCCTGCCATGGTAGGCAAGGTCAAAAGCACCATCAGAGCTGGGAGAATCTGCTTTTTACTAAGTATGAATCGTGTCATTTTTGTGGAAAAGATGTTAGTAACAGGCAATATTAGGTGGTTGTAAAGATAATTCAAAAACTAGATATCCTGAAGACAAGTATACGTGAAACCGACAGATGACCAAATGTTCTTCCTTGGAATGTTTGAACGGAAGCGTTAAACTTGTGTAAAGCCAAGTCCATGTTCACAGCGCCCGCAAATACGATCGTTCTACTGTTTTTTCTGCTCTCGGTTACGTTTTATTCTTGTGAAAGGATTGACAACCAACTAACGCCACGGGTTCCAAAGGGCGATGTGTACCTGGGTGGATGCTTGAAAGTGGCGGTTTCCGAGCTACCGAACACGCTTATACCCGGTATGATCACCGATCCGGTATCGTCTGAGGTGGGATTGCATTTACACAACGGTCTCCTGAAGCAGGATGCGAAAACCCTCAAGGTCGTTCCAGGTCTGGCTGAGTCGTGGTCTGTGGATGATGCCGGAACATCTTAT
>JBFHEW010000768.1:0-1638 GCA_041583955.1 Bacteroidia bacterium
CGGGTGCGAACTCCATCATTTCGATCAATAACCTGATTTGGCCCCAGCAATGTTCTCAATAGGGTGCCACGTGGTTTTCACCTCTTGGGTGGCGAGAAGCAGATACGGGTCATCGCCTTCTTTGTGCCAGTCCTTTCCGCTCCAATCGATGATGCGTTTCACGTTCAATGCACCATTCTCTTTGGTTTTTTTGAGGTGTTTCTGGCGGCAGTAGATGGTGGCGTTCACATCCATGTGAGAGCTGAATTGATCCGCCAATTCATCTTCTTTTCCCGTGAGAATATTGACCACTCCTCCGGGAACGTCTGATGAATTCAGCACTTCGGCAAAGGTCACGGCCACATGGGGTGAGTTTTCTGAAGCCAGCACCACACACGTGTTTCCACCCGCTATCACGGGCATCACGCAACTCACCAGGCCAAGCAGTGACGGTGCTTCCGGTGCAATGATGGTGACCACCCCCGTGGGTTCCTGCGTGCTGAAATTGAAATGGGAAGAAGCCACAGGGTTGACGCTTCCGAATACTTGCGTGTATTTATCGCACCATCCTGCAAAATAGACGCAACGGTCTATCGATGCTTCTACTTCTTTCTGTGCGTCAGCTTTCGAGACCCCAACGGCCACCAACTCTTCAATGAATTGGGCCTTTCTACCTTCCAACATTTCGGCAATTCGATACAGGATCTGGCTTCGGTTAAAAGCCGCTCGGGAACTCCAACCCTCAAAAGCATTGCGCGCAGCGACCACCGCATTCCGTAGGTCTTTTCTGCTGCTCAAACAGATGTTTGTAATTGTTCCGTCTTTCAACGAAACGGGATAAAACCGACCGCTTTCCGTTCGAGGAAACGCTCCTCCGATGTAGATCTTGTATGTTTTTAAAACTGTCAATCTTGTCATGATTTTATTGTTTAACCACAGAGAAAAAGGAGAATTGTCACAGAGAACACTGAGGTTTAATTTGCTAAACGTTTGATGCCGTTTTTCAGTACGGCAACGTTAAAATTCATCAACAGGCCTAACCTGCAACCACTTAGCTTCAGATAGGTCAGTACTTGTGCAATATGCACGTCATTCAATACCTCTACAGATTTCAATTCGAGAATGACTTTGTTCTCGACCAAAAAATCAACCCTATAGCCAGCGTCCATTTTTATTTCTCTGTAGACCAAAGGCAAAGCTTTTTGACGTTCAAAGGAAATCCCAGCATCACTCAATTCATACGCAAGACACTCCTCGTAAGCGTTTTCCAGAAGACCTGGTCCTAGCGAACGATGCACATTTATAGCGCATCCGATAATCTTGCCTGAAAGCATGTTCAATTCCTCATCCATTTCTTCGTGTCCTCTGTGCTTTCTTTGAGTTCTCTGTGGTTAAATCACGGCTAAGTCAATTTCACGTAAGGCATCAATCCATGCAATCCACCTTCGCGGCCATATCCGCTTTCCTTATATCCACCGAATGGCGATGTAGGGTCGAACTTATTGTACGTATTGGCCCAAACCACACCCGCACGTAGCTTGGTGGTCAGGTTGAATATTTTGGAACCTTTATCGGTCCAAACACCTGCCGAAAGCCCGAACGGTGTGTTGTTCGCTTTATCGATCACTTCATCAATTGTGCGGAACGTCTGAACCGTCA
>JBFHEW010000769.1:0-1636 GCA_041583955.1 Bacteroidia bacterium
TGTTTTATTCATTCGGGGATTTTAGAATTTGCAAATTTACCAATTAATACTCCTTTCAATTGATTGAAAATCCATTCATAGGAAGTACCGTGATCCATTTGGAACGGATAGATTCTTCCAACAACTATGCCCGACAGCTTGTTCGCGACAAAATTCCCATTGAGGGAACGGTTGTAGTAGCAGATGAACAGACGAATGGTCGTGGTCAGCGCTCCAATTCGTGGATAACCCAACCTGAAATGAACCTTACGTGCTCCTACATTCTGAAACCTGTCTTTTTGGCAGCTAAAGACCAATTCCTGTTAAGTGTGGCGGTTTCGTTGGCCTTGTTTGACACGATTGCTGAACTGATACAGGACGATGCAGCGAAAATCCGGATCAAATGGCCCAACGACCTCATGGTGGACGGAAAGAAGATTGCCGGAATACTGATAGAGAATACGCTTCGTGGGAGCAATCTTGACGTTTCCATTGTTGGAATCGGATTGAATGTGAATCAGATCGATTTTCCGGATGGTTTGAATGCCACCTCCATTCGTTCGGTAAGTGAGCTGGAACATGCGCGTGAGAGCGTGCTTCGTTTACTCAATGGCAAACTTGAAAAATACTATCTGCAACTAAGGCAAGGCAGGTTTGAAACGCTTTTGGGGCAGTTCAATAAGAATCTGTTCGGGGCTTCGGAGCGAAGAAACCTGAGCATAGATAACGCGGAAGAGTACGCAACAGTGATAAAGGCTCTCCGTACCGGAGAACTTGAACTGGAGCGTGCCAATGGAACGCGCACATTACACAGGCACCACGAAATAGATTGGCTACTGCGATCTTGAACAATGAGCCAGACGCACTTTTTCAGATAGCAGTCAGCACCGGAAAAGGCTCCTGAAAGCCCATTGGTCTACCTTCTAGAACGCCAGTTGCCTTTCTTCGGTTTTCCAGCGCCCGTTGGCTTCGGCTTCTTCTGAGAATTCTGATTGCGTGGTGGACGCTGCCCTTGCTGTTTCTTTTCAGGGGCAGTCTCCGGGTCGTTCGGTTCGAAACCAGGAAATATCTCTCTCGCGAGTTGTTCGTTCAGCAGTTTTTCAATGCCTTTCACGTAATCCACTTCGTCACCACCAACAAGCGAAATCGCCTCTCCAGTTGCTCCTGCCCTTCCTGTTCTTCCGATACGGTGCACATAATCCTCTGGCACGTTCGGTAATTCGTAGTTGATAACATGGGGTAAAAGCGGAATATCCAACCCTCGCGCAGCAATATCTGTTGCAACCAGCACACGGATCTTTCCGGTCTTGAATCCGGCCAGTGCTGCTGTTCTCGCATTCTGCGTCTTATTGCCATGAATGGCTGCCGAAGTGATGTTCGCCTTCTGCAGCTTCTCGCTCAAGCGGTTTGCACCGTGCTTCGTACGGGTAAAAATGAGCACCTGTTGCCAGTTACCTTCTGAGATGAGTTTTATTGTCAAGGCCGTCTTACGGTCCTTGTCGACCCTGATGGTCCGCTGATCGATCTTCTCAACGGTTGTATTCTCGGGCGTGGCCGATACGGTTACCGGATGATGCAGGAAACTCTCGGCCAGTTTGCGGATATCTTTACTGAACGTAGCTGAGAACAGAAGATTCTGTCTTCGTTCCGGAAGCAA
>JBFHEW010000770.1:0-1628 GCA_041583955.1 Bacteroidia bacterium
GATCAGCGCACCGCTCACGGAAATGGCAGGGGATGCCGGCTATGCTGTGAATGACGGTGTAAAGATCTGGTATGACCTTCACCGCCCGCAAGACACCCTGAAAGGAACCGTGCTTCTGATCATGGGTCTATCGGCAGATGCTCTTATTTGGCCCGATTACTTCTTTCAGCCACTTGTTGACAGTGGTTATCAGGTTATTCGATTTGATAATCGAGGAGTCGGAAACAGTGATTGGGACGCTTTCGACCCATCCAATCCTTACACACTGAGCGACATGGCCCAAGACGCGCTTGCGGTTTTGGACACACTCGGCATCGAAAAAGCGCATGTAGTAGGTGTTTCCATGGGCGGAATGATCGGCCAAACGCTATGCATTGAGCATCCCGAGCGGGTCGCAACACTCACTTCCATCATGTCCACGGCTTGGGCTGACGACCCCGAAATGCCATCCATTGACATGAACGTTTTCAAACACATCGGCATCAACACCATCAAGTATGGATTGAGTGGCGAAATTGAAGATGGCATTAAGCTCCGCATTGCCATTCGCGAATTGCTGATGGGAGCCGAGAAATACGACCTGGACATTGCTGCCATTGCACAGCTAACGCGATACAACATTGAAAAGCGGAGTGGCTTCAATCAGAAGTCGGGCATGCAGCAGACCAGAGCCATCGAACTTTCCGGCTCTCGAATTGAAGCACTGAAAAACCTCACAACTCCAACGTTGGTCATTCACGGAAAAACAGATCCGCTCATTCCTTTCGAGCATGGCGTAAAGACAGCCGAACTTATTCCGGGTGCGGAAACGCTGTGGATAGACGGAATGGGACACACCCTACCGGCTATATACTCCGACACGCTCGTAGAAAGAATCGTAGGCCTTATCCGTTCAACTTCAAACGAAAACATCCAATGAAACCCATTTTAACCTTTTTGTTCCTTCTTATAGGCAGTGCATCATCCTTCGGTCAGGAGCATGGCGCTTACACCATCTTCAATGCGAAGGGGAAAAAAGTAAAGTACTCTAAAATGGTGCAAGCCCTTGATGCTTCGCAGATCATCCTTTTCGGAGAATTCCATGACAATCCGATCTCGCACTGGTTGCAATTCGAAGTCACGTCATCGTTAATGCCAACCAACAGTTTGGTGCTTGGCGCAGAAATGATAGAGGCTGACGACCAGCCGCATCTTGATCGCTATCTGGCAGGAGAGATCGATGCCAAAGGACTGGATACGCTTGCCCGGCTATGGCCAAATCACAGTACCGACTACCAACCGTTGGTTGATCTGGCCAAGGCAAACGCGATACCTTTTGTAGCCACCAATGTTCCGCGCAGGTTTGCCCGGCTGGTTTACAGTGGTGGTTTCGAAGCGTTGGATTCGTTAACTGCTGAGGAGAAACGTTGGATAGCCCCGCTTCCCATTCTTTACGACCCTGAACTTCCGGGTTACGTGAAAATGTTGGAAATGATGGGCGGTCACGGAGGGGAGAATCTTCCGAAGGCGCAGGCCATCAAAGACGCCACCATGGCGCACTTCATCCTTGCCAATTACCAACCGGAGCAGACCTTCATTCACTATAATGGCGCCTACCACTCCAATGATTACGAAGGCATTCTCTGGTA
>JBFHEW010000771.1:0-1628 GCA_041583955.1 Bacteroidia bacterium
AAATTCCTGGAAACCAGTTGTGCCCCGATGTTGAAAAGCACCACCAATGTGATGGCTCCACACAACGCGTTCGGTAGCCGGGCAGCGAATTCGCTCACACCAAAAACAGACATGCTCAATGCCTGCATCCAAATGAAAAGCGGTGGTTTTTCCCAAAAGGGTTTGAAGTTGATCTGAACGTAACTGAATTCGCCCGTGACCAACATTTCGCGTGCGGCTTCGGCAAAATTCACCTCATCCCAATCAAACAGATGCGACCCGCCCAAAAAAGGGACGAAGAGTAGGAGTGAAGCCACGAAAATGGCTATGGAAATGGAAGTCCTGTTCCAGGTCATGAAGGCCACAGTCGCTTGTTCAGTTTCGAATCAGGATCGACTTCGGCAGCGTGAACAATGAACAGGTATCCGAGATAGGCCATGAAGAAACCTATCCAGCCGCCAACAATGGTGTCTTGAATGAAATGTTGTGAGATGTAGACCCTGGAGAATGCGATGAGCAAAGCCAGTATCAGTAGGAAAAAGGTGGCCCACTTCTGTTTGATGATGAACGCGAACATCAAGCAGATGCAAAAAGCAGTTGCTGAATGTCCTGATGGGAAACTATGATGCAGCATGAGTTCAACTCCTTCAATGGCCGGTAATCCGCCATCTTTGAAGAACATGGCCGGACGGTGATCTCCGGCAAAAACAGACCGCTTCAAACCCTGTACCACCACAGCCATTGCCAGACTCGATACACCCATTCCCAAGGCCCAAGAGTAGCGTGCAAGCAGCAGCAGGAGAAACGCAATGACCGGCACAAGGCCGTGCCCTACATGCGTAAGGTATTTGAATGCCTGGTCGAGGTAAGGCGTATGGTATGAATTGAGGAATTCGTGCGCACCTTCCTTCCCCAAGGCCAGATAAATACCAGAACCGATGACGGTATAAAAGAAAAGCCCCACCGCAAAAGGAAGGGCAACTGAACGGGAATCCGCTACGGCTTTATTCAAATGCATGCGGCTCAAAGGTAATACGGGCAACCGATCAACTTCCTAGTATATGCAGCAATTCGTCAATCTGATTGTCCCACAGTGCGCGGGCTTCATCTTCCTCGCCTTCTTCGGCAAAGAAAGTCACAAGTAGTGCCAGGTCCTTTGTTATCGGGTCGGTCTTCAGTCTGAATTCCAGAAACGTGCCTTCTTCCAAATGCATCCAGTGGAATTTGACAAACTCAAGGTTCTTCTTACCCAATAGTTTGGCAACTTCCTTTTCTCCATCCCAGGAGAAGTGATAAAGACCATCTTTATCGATGGTCACGTCATCAGCAAACCATTCCGCGAGGCCGCTTGCGGTACTTAACCTACTGTACAATACTCCAGGAGAGGAGTGGACCGTATATTCAGCTTCGATTTTTTTCATTGACAATCAAGTTGTTACAGCGAGGTCTGTAAGCTAAACCTGCAAGATAGAAATTTTCGTTTCATTCTATGCAAATAGGATGTTTTTTACGTTTGGAGATGGAAGTTGAGATACTATATTTGCAGCCGCAAAAAATGGCGAGGTAGCTCAGATGGTTAGAGCGCAGGATTCATAACCCTGAGGTCGGGGGTTCAATTCCCCCTCTCGCTACAGAAAGCCCCTATCAGG
>JBFHEW010000772.1:0-1627 GCA_041583955.1 Bacteroidia bacterium
CGGTTGAAGCCCTTCTTCCTTAATTCGCGCAGATGTTCCTCTGTAGTGTTGTTCGGGTGTGCTTCAAAACTGAATTGGGCATTGTCGTTGGGCGTGGTGTGCTTCAGAATCCCATCCATCAGTAGCCCTAGGTTCGTAGCAGAGAAGAAGGTGGGCGTTCCACCTCCCAAATGAAGTTCTGCCAACTTGGGCTTCTCGCCCAAAAGATCGACATACATTTTCCACTCTGCCAGAACCGCATCGATGTATGGTCCTTCCACCTTGTGGTTCTTGGTGATGCGTTTGTTGCACCCGCAGTACGTGCACAGGCTTTCGCAGTAGGGAAGATGGATGTACAGTGAAATGCCTTCGGCCTTGTCTTTCCTGTAGCTGGCCACGAGTCGTTTCAGATGTTCATCCTTACTGAATTCTTCCGTGTTCCAATAAGGAACCGTTGGGTAACTGGTGTACCTAGGGCTTGGTATATTGTATTTCTGAATCAGTTTCGTGTTCATGGTGTGTGACATTTTGGAGTCCCCCCGACCTCTGTCACATCCATTTTCGGACTTACGTAGGGTATTCCAAGGTTCATTCCACGGAGTATGAAAAGTACTCCCATGATGGCAAACATTACTGGCATCAATTTTCGGACTTTTGCTCGCCACTGAAGGGAAATGAGGTCACCGGCAAGTATGATAGTTATCATTACAGGAACAGTTCCCAGACCGAAAGCAGCCATGAATACTGCGCTTTCAAGTGGATTTCCTAGGGCTAAAGCTCCTGCCAATCCAACGTACACCAGGCCGCATGGAAGCAATCCGTTGACCAGACCTAGCACCAACGGACCGAATGCATTCCTACTTTGAAACAGACCACGGAATGTGGATTTCAATTTCAGAAACAGCCGTGCGAAAGCCGATGTCGGGTCAAGCTTCCTTGTTACTGTTCTTGGAAGAATGAGAAATGCCAGGATCAACACACCGACCGCAATGGAAAGTGCTTGCTGATAGCCTCCAATGGCTATGTGTTTGCCGAGAAAACCAACGATCAGTCCGAGTAAGGCATAGGTTGACATCCGCCCCAGATTATACGCCACAGCACGAAGCGCGCCAACGAGTCCGTGCTTTCCGCCCATAGGAACAGACAACGCAATGGGTCCGCACATGCCAATGCAATGAAAACTGCCGAGGGCTCCTATGGCAAAGGCAGTGAGGAACATCAGTCTATGAAAAGGTCATTTTCTTGGAAATAGGTTTTTCCATTGTTGTTCCACTGCACCTTGACGAGGTATTTCCCTTTCGAAAATTTACCGACCGGAACGCTCAATTCGCTTTCTACGGACGCTTCTTCAACTTTGAGATCCATCGTATCGTCAGAAGGTCGGAAGAAGTGAACTTTTACCTCTTCAGCAGGCGAAGCAAACGATAGTTTGATCATTCCATCTGCGTTCGAGACCTTCACTTTCTGCTGGTCGTCTTTCGCATTGGTCAACTGGTCAATTCTGCCTTGATAGGCGATCTCCTGTTCGTAGTAATCGTCAGCTACCAGGTCGAAATCCTGCCGGAACGACATGATGACCATTCCTATCATGAACACGACAAACGTGCCGTAAAAAAGTGCTATGCGCCATCCCCATCCCATGAGTCTA
>JBFHEW010000773.1:0-1592 GCA_041583955.1 Bacteroidia bacterium
CAGAAATGGCCTTTTTCATTCACCAGAACACCGAAAAGGAAAATCCGCTGTTGGCAACCTATTTTGTTGAAAGACTGAATGCTACCTTGGGGTCCGGATTGACCGTACCCAAAACAATTTGACATGTCAGAAAAGCTCATTGAAGATAAACCGCTCAAGTTCCCACCCACAGCTGAAGGAGAAACGTTCATTGGTTCGGCACGGGATTTTGCGGAAGATACCCTGGGGTACATAGAGAAGAACATTCCGAAGTATGGATCCGTGTTCCAGCTCAGATCGATCTTCTTCCGATTCATCACGAAGTTCGATCGGGTAGTGGTTGTGTCCGACCCCGACATGGTGAAACACATCATGCAGGACAACAATAGGAATTATGTGAAAAGCTACGGCTACAGGGTATTGAAGGTGCTTCTTGGAGAAGGATTGTTGACGAGCGAGGGCGATTTCTGGCGTAAGCAGCGAAGATTGCTCCAGCCCGGATTCCATCGCGATAGGCTCTCGTCCTTTGTGGAAACATATGCGCTGGAGGCCCAGGCCATGGTCGATGACTGGAGCAACCTGCCCGATGGGACAGAGGTGGACGTTTCCAAAGGATTCATGGAAACCACACTGAATATCGTTTCAAAGGCCATGTTCAGTACCGATGTGGTGGATGCCATGGAAGTGGTGAACCGTGAATTCGATTTTGCCAACGAGAGACTCATAGACCGTATCAAGAAGCCGTTCCCGCTGCCACTTTGGATGCCGCTACCACATGTTGCGCGCGAAAAACGGAGCTACGAAGCCATCAAGAAAGTGGTGGCAGACATCATTGAAAAAAGAAGGTCGAGTAACGAAAAGTACGATGACCTGCTTGCCATGCTCATGGAGGTTGAAGATGCAGATACAGGCGAGAAGATGAGCAACCAGCAGATTCAGGATGAGGTGATCACCATTTTTCTGGCCGGACACGAAACCACTGCGGTTGCGCTTACGTGGTTGGCCCATTGCATGGATGAGAATCCGGAAGTGTTGGACAAACTGCTGGAAGAGGAGCGTAATGTGCTCAACGGTCGGACACCCAAACTCGAAGACCTCCCTGCGTTGGAATATACACGGATGGTGATCGATGAAACATTGCGATTGTATCCTCCGGCATGGATCATCGGGAGACACTCATTGGCGCCTGATAAGCTGGGTGAATATGACATTCCAAAAGATACAAATTGCCTCATACCTGTTTACTACATGCACAGGGACCCTAAGTATTGGAACGATCCGGAGGCATTCAGACCCGAACGGTTCAGCAAGGAAAATGCAAAAGGAAGACATCGGTTCGTTTATTTCCCGTTCGGAGGTGGCCCCAGACTCTGTATCGGAAACAACTTTGCGCTCATGGAAATGCAGGTCGTGGTTCCGATGGTTTTCAGAGCATTTCAACTGAAAAAGGCAAAGGGTTTCACATTCAAGAAAGACCCGCTCATCACCATGCGACCATCGCCTCACCTGAGAATGATGTTGACAAAACGTTAGCAATACATCGGCATTCGGTCTTTCAGATGCAGACCGTTCGTTAGAAAGTGCGTATCATTGCGAATTGGCTTTTAAAGGAG
>JBFHEW010000774.1:0-1582 GCA_041583955.1 Bacteroidia bacterium
AAGCACCGCCATACAGGTGGCAAGGTTCGCCCTAATCAACCTGCCAATCTGCGCCATCTTTTCCGTCCATTATTGTCACTCCGATGGCTTTCAGCTTATCGCGGATCGCATCTGCCGTGCCGTAATCCTTGTTCTGTTTTGCAGTGCTTCTCAGTTCGAGCAGCACGTCCATCACCTCGTCCAATATTTCTGCGGTTTGACCTGTGTCTGAATCGCTTCCCAGGCCTAGAACCTCTTCAAAATAAACGGAGAACAGCTGTTTCACCTGCTCAAACTCGCTTTTGCTGGGTATCATCTGTTCCTGTCCGTTCTTAAGGCCATTGATGTACGATGCCATATCGAACAGCGTGGCAATGGTCAATGCCGTGTTCATGTCATCATTCATGGCATCGGCCAAGGCATCCGACCATTTGCTGATCCTTTCCTTTGCCGCCTGGCTTTCCGCATTCCAGTTCAGCGACAGTTGTTTGGCCACCGCCAAGGCATTCTTCAACTTCGAATATCCCTTCTGAGCGGCTTTGAGTGCCTCATTGCTGAAATCCAACGTGCTTCTGTAATGCGCCTGAAGTATGAAGAATCGGATGGTCAGTGGGTCGTAGGCCTGTTCAAGCAATGCGTTATCGCCCGAGAAGAACTCGTGCAGCATGATGGTATTACCCAACGACTTGGCCATTTTCTGTCCGTTGAGAGTGATCATGTTATTGTGCAGCCAATAGCGCACCGGTTCTTCTCCATTGGAGCCCACCGATTGTGCAATCTCGCATTCGTGATGGGGAAACAGCAGGTCCATTCCTCCTCCATGAATATCGAAGGAGTTTCCCAGGTATTTGCTGCTCATCACAGAGCACTCGATGTGCCAACCCGGAAAACCATCACTCCAAGGTGAAGGCCACCGCATGATATGTTCCGGTGATGCCTTTTTCCACAGGGCGAAATCAAGCGGGCTGCGTTTCTCTCCCTGCCCGTCAAGGTCGCGTGTGTTGGATTGCAGGTCTTCGATCTTCCGGCCTGACAGTTTACCGTAATGGTGGGAGGCCGAATACTTCTCCACATCAAAATAGACCGACCCGTTGGACTCATACGCGAAACCGTTTGCCAGTAGTCTTTCGGTCATGGCTATCTGCTCTATGATGTGACCTGAAGCCTGCGGTTCAATGGATGGTCGATGGTTGTTCAGCGCATCCGTATCACGATGATAGCGGTCCTTGTAATACTGGACCACCTCCATTGGCTCCAACTGCTCGAGCCGTGCCTTCTTGGCCACTTTATCCTCGCCATGGTCGGCATCGTTCTCCAAATGGCCCACATCGGTAATGTTGCGCACGTACCTGACCTTGTAGCCCAAGTGTTTGAGGTATCGGAAAACGATATCGAAAGTGATGGCAGAGCGGGCGTGACCCAAATGGGCATCGCCATAGACCGTAGGGCCACAGACATACATTCCTACAAACGGAGGGTTTGCTGGAACGAACTCTTCTTTTTTTCGGGTAATGGTGTTGTAAAAGTGAAGCTTGCTACTCATTCTTCTTCTCGCTGAGCAGCAAAGATAGGTTTACACCCCTACTGAATGCCTTCTTCTCCT
>JBFHEW010000775.1:0-1579 GCA_041583955.1 Bacteroidia bacterium
CGTCTGTTCGATATTGTCCAGCCGGATGTGGCCTTGTTCGGAGAAAAGGACTTTCAGCAATTGGCCATCCTCAGACACATGACCAAAAAGCTCGGTTACGGAATTGAGATAATCGGTTGCCCAACGGAGCGCGAAGCGAGTGGACTGGCCATGAGCTCCCGAAATGTTCGCTTGTCTGAAACCGGCCGAAACGTGGCATCGGGCATCAGCGCACTGCTTTTACGGATACAGAGACTTCTATCGGGCAACCGGTCGATTCAGGAAGTACTAAGCGAATCGAAGGAAATCCTTGACCGACAGGAAGGAATGGAGCTTGAATACCTGGAACTCGTGAACCCCGATTCGTTGACCTTGGCCACGGATGATTCTGAACACATACAGGCATGTATTGCCGTGTGGGTGGAGGGCGTAAGATTGATAGATAATATGCAAGTGAAATGATTACCTTTGCGCGCCCATGCAAATTCAGGTTTTAAAGAGCAAGATTCACCGCGTTACGGTTACCGAAGCGGATCTAAATTATATCGGCAGCATCACCATCGATCCAGATCTGATGGAAGCTGCAAATGTGATCGAAGGAGAGAAGGTTCAGATCGTGAACATCAATAATGGTGAACGACTTGAAACCTACGTCATCACCGGCAAACGAGGAGGACGCGGCATCTGCCTCAACGGACCAGCTGCCAGAAAGGTGGCCGTTGGAGACATCATCATCATTATTTCTTACTGCTCTCTCGAATTTGAAGAGGCCAAAAAGTTCAAGCCAACGCTGATCTTCCCGGATACGGCAACCAACTCACTCGTCTGAACCTATCCGCTTTGAAAGGGAAATTACTCAGTACGCTGAAGGTAGTGATCCCGCTTATCATTGGGGTTTACGTCATCTGGTATCAATTCAACCAATTGTCTGATGACCAGCTGAATCAGATAAAGACCTCTTTTGCAGATGCAGACTACTTCTGGGTGGTGGTAAGTGTCATCTTCGGAGTTGGCAGCCACCTGAGCCGGGCATATCGTTGGAATTTCGCTTTGGAGCCTCTTGGTTATCAGAACCGTTTCTTGAACAACCTGTTCGGTGTCATGATCGGGTATGTGGCAAACATCATTCTGCCTCGCTTCGGTGAAGTATGGAGATGCGTGATGGTTTCCCGCTACGAAAAAGTGCCTTTTGAAAAACTGTTCGGAACCGTGGTTGCCGAGCGCGTAGCCGACATGATCGTATTATTGATGGTCGTTACCACCGTTCTTGTTCTTCAACTGAACAGACTTAAAGAGGCCGTTGGTTCGTTACTGAACGATTTCCTCGAGAGGAATTCAGCCTCTACTCTTGCACTCAAATTCGGTCTGGCAGCGCTGATAGCGGTTACCGTATCCATTATCGGATGGCGTATCCTTATGAGGTCTCAGAATACGGTGGTGGCCAAGGTTCGAGGTCTCATTCAGGGATTGATCGAGGGCGTGACCTCTATTCTGAGAATGAAAAAGAAATGGGCTTTTCTAGCTCATACGCTCTTCATTTGGGCCATGTACATCGGTATGTTCTATGTTCCTTTCCTGGCATTGCCCGAAACCAGTTCAG
>JBFHEW010000776.1:0-1570 GCA_041583955.1 Bacteroidia bacterium
AGGTTGCTGTTGGAATGTATCTGCGATCGCGTTGCCGAAAGCACCCCATCAAAACGGGATTTCTGGTCGAGGGTGTACATGTTCTGGCAAGCTCCGTACGAATAATCCATGTAGTTCTCTACCTGATCGGGAAGATCCGGGTTGTCGTTGGTGCAGGTATTGGCGCCCAGCGGGCAATTACTTGGGGCCGGTGCAGCCACTGGGGGCGTATCATCGCAGCCATCATCAAAGAAACCACCATCGCAACCCCCTTGAAACGTGTGGAACAGACCTAGCCAATGACCGGCCTCGTGTGTCAGCGTCCGGCCGTTGCTGTTGTTAGATGCTCCGGTACCGATGCTTCCAATATGATCGGCCCTTACCACAACACCATCTGTTGCGGCAGACCCGAAACCAGGAAACTGAGCATACCCCAGAATGGTACCTGCTTCTCCATCATTATCGATAGTGGCAACCACCCACACGTTGAAATACTTGGAGCTGTTCCAATAGCTAAGGGCCTTCACACCGTTATCGTCTGATGCGTTGAACGTTTTTGCAGACCACACGCGAACGATTCCGTCCGTGCAGTTTCCCTGTGGGTCCAACTTGGCCAACCTGAATTCGATGTTCGGGTTGGCAGCCACGCCAACGAATTCCGGCCGCGTATTGGCGGCATCGGCATTGGTTCGGCTGAAATCCTCGTTCAGGATCCTGATCTGATCCTCGATCTGCTCCTTGCTGATGTTTTCGTTTCCTCCTTGGTGAATGATGTGGAAAACGGTAGGGATGATGCGCGGACCTCCGGACCGTTCGGTTTCGCCATTCACTCGTTGTCGCTTCTGCTCTGCGGCCTGCTCCCGCACATCAAGGATGGCCTGCATGCCAGACGGGTCTTTGGCCAGCATTTTCTCCAAATGCTGGTCGAAACCACAGTGGGCGTTCTGGGCATTGGCTGCAAATAATGTAACCGCAATGGCGGCCAAGGTCAAGATAGATTTCTTCATAAGTGGGTTTTGTATCAGAACAAATATAAGCTCCGCGCCTTTCGATCTTTGTAATTCGGGTTACCCCAGCGCCATTTTCAGGTCAGCGATAAGGTCTTCGGCATCTTCAATCCCTATGCTGAGACGGATCAACGAATCAACAACGCCTGTCTTCTCCCTTTCTTCCTTTGGGATGGAGGCGTGGGTCATGCTGGCCGGATGACCGAGAAGTGATTCCACTCCACCCAGACTTTCTGCCAATGCAAAAAGATGGGTGTTCGACAGCACCTTGGTCGCTGCTACAATGGTGTTCTCTTTCAAGGTGAAAGACACCATCCCTCCGAACCCGCTCATCTGACGTTTGGCAACCTCATGATTCGGGTGGCTTTCAAACCCCGGCCAATAGACCTTGTCCACCTTGGGATGGGATTTCAGGAAGTGTGCGATCTCTTTACCATTGATGCAATGCTGTTTCATACGGATGGAAAGCGTTTTCAAACCTCTGAGAACCAAGAAGCTGTCCATTGGTCCGCAAACAGCACCACTGCTGTTCTGAATGAAATACATGCGTTCTGAAAGTGCTTTGTCTTTCACAACAAGAGCTC
>JBFHEW010000777.1:0-1565 GCA_041583955.1 Bacteroidia bacterium
AAGGTTGATGAAACCACCTCTCATATTCGTATCAGGCTCGGGGAAGGTAGACCCGAATAACCACGGAAGGAAAACCACACCGTTACAGCCAACAGGAGAGCTGGCGGCCATTTCGTCTGCAATTTTAGCGTGGTGCTCCTCCGTATCCGAATTTATCTTGGAAAGCGAATCCTCAACCCTCAGAAGATTGTTCAACAGGTAATTGAGTGATTTGGCCCCAGCACCGGGTTCTCCAACCATGATGAACTTACCTTTTACCGGACTGCTGACGGAGTAGAACCCGTTGATGATATCGATCATTCGATCGGGCACAACAACGCCCGTATTCAAAGTCGTACCAATTTCAATTACCGCATCATAGTCATCAAAGGCGGCACCTCCCAACATGCAGGCCGTGGTGTCCTGCATTCCACCGAAGACAGAAACATTGTCTGACAATCCTAAAAAATCAACAATCTCTTGTTTCGGTTTACCGAGGTTGTCGCAAACGGGCAGAATATCCGGATACTTATCACGGTCGAGGCCCAAGGCATTGATGAGGTTTTCATTGTAGGTTCCCTTGCTCCAACCTGCCTTTTTTATCATGGTGTAGGTAAAGCCTACATTCTCATTTGTTTGGAACTTACCTGTGAGTTTAAGACTGATGTAATCGGAAGGTTCCAGCACCTTGTAGGTCTTCTTCCAAACTTCGGGTTTCTCCGCTTTGAGCCATACCATGTGGCTACTCGCACCGATTCCCTGAATGATGGGTGGCACGCCAACGGAGATCAACCATCGCGCCAGCTTAAAAAGATTGTAACCCAAATATTGAGGAAAGCCGCCCATCAATTTGCTGACGAGTTTGCTCGATCGGGAATCTTCCCACATGATCATATTGTGGGTGGCGTTGCCATCCTTGTCTACTGCAATGGAACTGAAGTATTGGGAACAATTTCCAATAGCCACGATATTCTTGGCCATTCCGGACTCATCCACCACTTCCTTGGAAAGCCGCAGGATCTGGTCCCACATTTCATATGGATCCTGCTCAACACCTCTACCTTCCTCTGAATAGATACTCTCGAAATGTCCGGATCTGGTAGCGAGGATGTTACCGTTATCATCGACAACAGAAACCTTCGGTCCGCTGGAACCAACGTCTATTGAAAGGACACATTTAGGGGTAGGGCTGGACATTTGGCTTCAAAGACAAGCTGATTTTAGAACGGATACGTGCTTTGCGTCACATCGGTGTATGCTGTAAGCATGGGCATATACATGGATGGATCTATCTCCTTCCCTGCCCCACCATACATGGCAGCCGATTTCGGGTCGCCCTTCTGCACTTTCGCGTAGGCTACGGCTGCTTTAAGGTCTGCCTCGAATTCTTCCACGATATGCGGGTTGGTCACCTGTGGTCCCGTGACACAGAAATGGAATCCGTTGGGATGCTGCTGACCATTCATACGCCACCCTTTGGTTTTCAGATAATCGTTCACATGGTAAATATTGAACACATCTGAGCCGATGGCCGTGATGAAGAGCGAATCTCCGAACAGTTTCAACTCCGGAATGGAACGTACCAC
>JBFHEW010000778.1:0-1563 GCA_041583955.1 Bacteroidia bacterium
AAAGGCTAACCTTTACTCTATTGCCAACAACCGTGCTTTGGGAAGTATTTCTTCCACTGCTCCGGATTCTCCTGGTCCAGCTGCCACTGTTCTTGCTACTGCCGATGTGCCGTTTGCAAGTGTAGACACGGTTTTCCCGAACATCACTTGGGTTGACTTCAACACGGAGGCATATGTTCCTTCAGATTTCGTTATCGGTCTGAACATTGCTGCTCTTTACGGAACACCTGTTGACACATTGGCTCTGTTGGCTGATGCAGACGGTGACTCTGATGGAGACTATACATTCACAAGAATCGCTCTTTCACCTACTGCGCCATCTGCACAGACACTTTGGGCTAAATCAACAATCCTTCTTCAAGGCGGGTTGGATGTGAACTTGGCCATTTTTGCTGTTGTAGCAGAAAGCGGTGTTGGCATCGAAGAGCAAGGATTCTTCAACGGTGTTAAAATGACAACATTCCCAAATCCAGCTTTGACTAGCGACAACGTTACTATCCAGTACGGAGTAGAAAATGCTGTTGAGAATGTGAACGTAAGCATCTACACAATGAGCGGACAAGTAGTGTACACTACAGCCGAAGGTGCTAAAGCAAGCGGACTTTACAACGTGAACGTTCCTGCAGGAACCTTGAGCGCTGGATCTTACATCTACGCTATCGAAGCTGATGGAAGAAGACTTGCCAAGAGAATGGAGATCTTGAAATAAGAACTTCAGTTCGCTGAAAACAGAAAGGGCTGCCCAGTGGGCAGCCCTTTTCATTTCAATGCTTTCCGGAGCGTTACTTGGCAAGGTCGGCCTTCACCTTCTTCATGAACTTTGAGGCGTAAACGAAATCAACCACTTCCTGATTTTCGGTTCTCAGGATCTCTTCCTTCGATCCTTCCCACCACTTTTCTCCTTCATAAATGAACTGGATGTTCTCCCCGATCTCAATAACGGAGTTCATATCATGGGTTATCACGATGGTGGTGATGTCATACTCATCTGTGATCTCCTGTATCAACTGATCGATAACGAGTCCTGTCTTCGGGTCCAATCCCGAGTTAGGCTCATCGCAGAAAAGGTATTTCGGTTTCATGGAAATGGCGCGTGCAATGGCCACGCGCTTCTTCATACCCCCGCTCAACTCAGAAGGGTACAATTGCCCAGCATCTGTCAGGTTCACACGATCAAGGCAGAACTGGGCGCGTGCTTTACGCTCGTTCAACGTTTGATCCGTGAACATCGACAGCGGGAACATGATATTGTCTTCCACCGTCATCGAATCGAACAGGGCACCGCCTTGAAAAAGCATCCCGATATCCTGTCTTATGAGTTTTTTCTCCTTGAATGACATGGAAGCAAAATCGCGTCCATCGTATTCGATCGTGCCAGAATCCACATCATGCAGACCTACCATGCATTTGGTAAGTACGGTCTTGCCAGAGCCACTCTGACCGATGATGATGTTCACCTGTCCCTTATGGAATTGGGCATCGATGTTCTTGAGAACATGATTGTCGCCAAAGCTCTTATTCAGCCCCTTCACCTCTATCATTACTGCAACAGCATTTGAGTGA
>JBFHEW010000779.1:0-1560 GCA_041583955.1 Bacteroidia bacterium
ATTCTTGGACGTAACATCTTCAAACCCAACGGTTAGTAAAAATTCAGTACCTTCGTCAATTTGGGCAAGAAAGGCCCCTTTCAGAAGTACAAACAGCAATCAGGAAAAAGTGACACGAACAGACCTACGATCCAGAAATCTTACCAAGTATGACGACAGCCGCGAACCAGGTGAATTGGATACAGGTGGTGGCACGAGCGAACACCTTTCGCGCATGATGGTTGGCACAGAGGTCATTCATGACAAGTTCGGAAAAGGCGAGATC
Organism: Bacteroidia bacterium; assembly: GCA_041583955.1. Classification (GTDB taxonomy): domain Bacteria; phylum Bacteroidota; class Bacteroidia; order UBA10329; family UBA10329; genus UBA10329. The sequence continues at coordinate 266 of JBFHEW010000779.1, forward strand.
ATTGCCATGGATGGGGATGCACCGAACATCAAAGCAACGGTAGCATTTCAGGGTGCAGGCAACAAGCAATTGCTGTTGAAATTTGCCAAACTCAGAATTGTAGGAAAGGCAAAACAGTAAGCAACATCCGTCATGGATGAGTTCCTGACCGAGGAATCGGAGCTACTCAAACACAAGAATAGACCAAGGTGGTTTCTGATAATAGGCTCTGCCCTGTTGTTCGCTACCAGCTACTTGGTATTGTACGTAACGTACGACCTTGTCACCGCGCTCACCGCTGCCCACTACGGTCTTCAACCGATCCTTTACTTCGACACGATCGCGTTCGGAAACAACCATCTGTGGTATCCGCGCTGCGTAAAGATCACTTACACTATCGGAGCAGTGGTAATGGCATGCTCCGGAGTTGGCTTCTACCTTCTTTACAGGACACTCAAGAAAACCGCTCTTGGACTGAGACTGACCCTGATCTGGCTTAGCCTCACTTCTTTCGTTATTCTGGCACAGCGAATGACAGGGATCCTGTGTGCACAGAACTTCCAATTCAGAGAGCTCGACTCCAAAGGTTTGGAACTGGCAATTTTCACGGCATACAGCTACTGGACCAAAGTTGGCGAATCAGGATTGGCCCTCATGGGCATCCTCCTTTGCTTATTGATGTCAGTGCTTTTTTCGAAACCGTTCCTTCAGACGGCAAGTTCCATCTACCAAATAGACACACCAGATTACCGGAAGAAATTCGTGATCTATTACATGGCAGCACCCGCAATGATCGGAGCCATGCTCATTACTATCGCCACTTTCCCAAAGAACCTCATTCCGAATTTTCTCTTCTTCGGATGTCTGGCCATCAGCCTATTCAGCATCGGTCTTTTATCTCTACGGTCAACGTTGCTCATCAGGAAACAGGCAGCAACCAGATACCAGTGGCCGTTCTATGCGGCAGCTGCTTTCCTCGTGATCGTAATGCTTATAAGAAGCCTCCTGAGTGCAGGAGTCCCGATTCCGGATATCGGAATCGGCCATCTCCTTTTCTGATCAGATCTTAAGTGTATACTGCAAAGTGAAATTGCGGGGAGCCTCCATGACCCCTGGCCGCACCGAATAGAATTCGTTGAGGAAGTTCTTCGCAATGAAACCAACGGTTGATCGCTTCGAGATGTTGAACATCACTCGGGCATCCATCCTCCAAACGCCTTTTGTGTTAAGCTGTCTGTATTCAGAAAAGCCTGGCAGAAACGTCTCAAACTCGGCATCGATCCTATCCATATAGCTGTTGTACTCTACAGCATAGC
>JBFHEW010000780.1:0-1558 GCA_041583955.1 Bacteroidia bacterium
AGTGGATCGTGGATGGGGCGGTTGCCATGGCCCTCTCGTTAGGATATTCTGAATCTTTCGTTGGCTTTACCATTGTGGCCATTGGCACTTCCTTACCCGAATTGGCAACAGCCGTGGTGGCGGTAAGAAAAGGGAACACCGATCTGGCCATTGGCAACGTGATTGGTTCCAACATCTTCAACATTTTCTGGGTGCTTGGACTTTCGGCCACCATCAGCCCCATGGATTTTGACGCAAACGACAACTTCAGCATTGTGCTGAACATTGCCTGCAGTGCCGCGCTATTCGTGCTGCTTTTCATAGGTAAACGCCACATGCTGCAGCGGTGGCAGGGCGGCCTTCTGCTGCTTGGCTATGTGGCGTATATCATCTATTTGACGATGAGTGGGAAGTAGCCCACTGTTCCAAGGTCAGAGCCCATCTTTCGTGATCTTTCCACTCACCGTTCAACTGAAGATAGTTGGGTGAAAACCCTTCTTTTTTGAAACCGTGCTTTTCAACAAAACCGCTGGACGCTACGTTTTCGGGCTGAATGTTGGCCTCAATTCTATGTAATTGTAACGTTTTAAAAGCGTAGGATAAGACGTGTGTCATTGCTTTGCTCATCAGACCCTTCCGTTGATATGGGCTAAAAGCCGCAAAGCCCAGAAAGGCCTGCTGCAACGGACCGCGAATAATGGAGCTAAGATTGAAGTAGCCCAAAAGGCTTTCGGAATGGGCATCTACTACCAAAAATAGGTTTTCCTGAGCAACAAAAACAGAATAATCTGAAGGTGGAAAGATCCAAGGAACCAGATCAGCCTTACTTCGTTCGAAAGCAGCAGTTAAAGCATCAATGTCAACGTTTGCCGCCTTGCGGATTTGAACATCGAACATCACATCCGTTATCTATGCTCCCAATCAAACGTGTCCAGTTCTTCCAAGCATTTCTGAAGCAGTAGAATACTCTTTTCGATGTCGCCTTTATCGGCCATTTCAATGACCTGATGAATGTGGCGTGTTGGAATGGAAATGGCGCCCGAAATGGAACCTCCTGCACTGAATCGCTGAATGGCAGCTGTATCTGTTCCGCCTGCGGTCAAGACTTCAGGTTGCCATTGGATCTTGTGCTTGTCGGCTGTTTTCTTCATGTATTCCACCATGCGGTAATCGCACACGGTTGATGCGTCCATTATTTTGATGGCGGTTCCTTTTCCGAGTGATGTGATCTTCTCGTGGGCCTGTGCCCCCGGAACATCGTAGGCGATGGTGGTGTCAAGTCCGAATCCGAAATCGGGTTGGTGCTGGAGCGATGAAACCTGTGCTCCGCGGATGCCGATCTCCTCCTGTACGGTGAAAACCCCGTAAACGTCATACGGCACATTGCCCAAGGTTCTCAATGCTTCTATGAGAATGAAAACGGAAATGCGGTTATCAATACTCTTGCAGTTGACGCAATTTCCCATTTCGATGAGTTTGCGCTCGCGGGTGATCACGTCACCTACCGACACGTATTTCTCCACTTCCTCCTTTGACATGCCCATATCGATGAAGTAATCGGTGGTCTTGGGTAGCTTGG
>JBFHEW010000781.1:0-1550 GCA_041583955.1 Bacteroidia bacterium
GTGAGCACATTCACTCCATTCGAGAGTGAATAGGTGTAAAGGCCGCTGCTCAGTGCACTGCCATCAAAGTTGAAACGATTGTCTCCGGCAACGGCATAGAGCATGGTGCGAGAAACTTGCTTACCTGTCACGTCTCTGATCACCAGTTCGTACTCTCCAGCAAGTTTGCTTGAGAAATTAATGGTTGCCAGACCTGCGTTCGGGTTCGGAACACAGGAACCGAGTGAGAATCCGTATGCCTCAATCTGCTCCACTCCTAGGTGCGTGAGTTCAGGGTAGCAGTCTTTGAAGTAGATCTTCACAGCTTCTCCGAATGCCTCGCAATCAGAACTGACAGATGGGAAACTTGTTGGCAACGGTGGAATCTCGAAGCTGACCACCACGGTCTGTCCCGGATTGGCTGTGATATCAACGCCTTCAATAAGATAGGTTTCGTCCTGTGTGATAAGGTTGCAGCTGTCAGCAGAGTTGATCACAACAAAATCAGGTACCGACATGTCCAATGCCGTGGTTCCCGTATTCGTAATGCTTATCGACCATGTACCGTTCGGATCGCCACGGAACAGGTCGGTAAGGGCCAGACATGGAAGACCACCAGCCAACGTGAGAAGTTGTTGGTTAATCGGCAATCCGAAAGCGATCTCATCATTCACATTGAGCGTTGAGTTGTCCGGGAAAGTGAAGATCATTGGGAAAATGGCCCAGTTATCATCAGCCGCTTCCAACGATGGACAGATCTGTGCGTAAGGCGAACATCCCTGAAGCGTATCGTACGTGAGCGGATCGGCTATTGGATTTTCAATGGCGAACGGAGTAACGAAATAGCTTCCTTCCAATAGGCTGTCGGCATTGTTCATGCAATTCCGGGTAAATTCAATGACCGAACCGAACTGATTCAACAGGTAGCCGTTATCCTCTGCTGCCGTAGCACTTGCTTGATCGGTAACCGGTCCTGTTGCATCAGGCGTAATGGCCCAAGCCACCGTGCTGAACGGGTTGACAAGGAATCCGCTTGCATCAAACGTAACCGACTCTCCACAACACAAGGTATCGGTTGTCAAAGGCTGGATGATGGCAGGGAGACATAAAGAGTAGGCCGTTGACGATTGTGAACTACACAGACCACCGTTGAGGAAACGCGCAGTGAACGGACCTCCCAATCCTGTTGGATCGAAGGTGTTTCCGTTGGCTCCCTGAACCAGGTTTCCTCCATCGTACCACTCCACCACATAGTTGTTCGGGTTATTCACAGCCAATTCGCCTGTTCCCGAATTGTAGTTGATGACCGGAGGCAGTGGAAACGTGAACACCTCCACTAACATGGAATCTGATTCTGTTCCACAGAAATAGTTGGTATCGATGATTGCCAATGAATAATAATCGGTCTCATTGACCCACACGGCTACAGAATCAGAAATGAACGAGCCGGCCTGTTTCCACTGATACTGATATGGTCCTACCGGGCCAGAGATAAGAATTGAGTCACCGATACAGACCTGCTGAGCCGGTGTAAATGCCAATTGTGGCGTTGCCGGTATCGGGAATACAGA
>JBFHEW010000782.1:0-1545 GCA_041583955.1 Bacteroidia bacterium
GATGGTGCGTCTATTGAACCACGAAGTGCTGGACATCCGGTTTCCGGATCAGGTGAGTTACTATAAGGATGGCTATCACACCTTCGGCAAAACCCAGGTTGCAGCTTCCAAATTCCTATGGGACACCATTTACTACTGGCGCGTTTATTCCCATCCTTTCCTGTGTGGGTTTCTCACCGATATTGAATTTGTGAAGATGTATGCGGAGAAATTGAAGACGCTTTCTGCCATTAACCGTGAGTTGCAGACAGCATTCAGGCAATGGGCGGAACAGACGGAGAACGAAACACACTTCGATTTCTGCGACCTTGCTCAGAAACGTCTCTTCATAGAAAGCGCCATCGGTCTGATGACCCGCCCATTGAAGGAGGATTATCATCTTTACCTCGACCAACAGATTCAATTCCTTCGCGAAATGAGCGTGGCACTGAAAGCCAAAATGAACGGGGTGGATACCCACGAAGCATTGGCTCCATTCAGAAGTTTCTTCGGACCGGTGTCTGCAAAAGAATCGCGCAAGAACCGCTTGATCAAGTTCATTGCCGAGATCGGTAAAGGATCGCTACTATACGGATTCCGAGCACGGTATCTTCAGCATTTCGTGCACAACAGGTCTGAAGTGCGACTTCGCACCATGCTTCGATTGCTCTATGCAGAATGACATAGGCTACATTTGTCCCATGCCTTCCAAAGATCATATAGCAGCAACGGTTTCCGATCACATCACCAAACGGTTTCTGGCCAAAGGCGTGAAATTGGAACCTGCCATGCCATTTTCCGATCTCGGTATCGATTCCATGACCGTGGTGGAACTGGTGATGTACATTGAGGAGGAATTCGGAATAGTGATTCCAGCTGACCAGCTAACGGGCGAAAATCTTCGGTCGTTGGAGTCGTTGGTGAATTGCGCGTTTCTCAATCAACAAGCATGACTCGCCTATCGGGATCTGACCAGTTCCATCTTCTGCTTGACCGTAAAATGCTCCGGAACGGTTTATCAGGCAATATTTCCAGAATACACCTTCAGTTAAGTTCCGACACAGACCTTGCCACGCTAGCAGAAAGGTTGTCGTCAAACAGTACACTCAAAGCTATTTCGGAGTTAAGGGTGATTCAACGATGGCCGTTCCTTCCTCTTTGGAAGCAGGTCAATTCGGAACGGGAGTATATCGGCATCAGCACAGGATTGTCGCAGGCCGATTTCAGATCCAGCATCTTGAATCGGAAAGTGAGCAACAGCGAGGGTCTTGTGTTCATTGACCTGTGTGAACTACAGGATGGGACAAAACACGTGGTCGTATCCATGCACCATGTTCTTTTCGATCATCAAGGAATGGTCAACTTCATGATGGCGTTGGCAGATGAGGCCAACTCCTTTCCACTATTCCAAGAATCAGAACCAATTTCATTACTGAAAACGCTTGGAAATGCTGCTTACATGACGGTTTACATGCTTAGCAGGCGTAGCACCGAACTCGGCACATTGATCGGCAAGCACATCAAACCTCAGAACGAACCGAAATTCGAAGTGATCAGGTTCACCCC
>JBFHEW010000783.1:0-1533 GCA_041583955.1 Bacteroidia bacterium
CCATATACTTCAGACCAAGCATGTTTCTCTTCATTCTCATCTTGCTCCTCTACGTTTAAATAAGTTCAATAGAGGCTTGACATAGGAGCCGTCTGTGCGTATTTCCGCCATGTCAACACCCGATTTCATTAAGAGGTCTTTCAGTTCTGCTTCAAACCGAAGCCCATTGGCTTTGAGCTTGGTTCTGGTATCCTTGTTCGAGGTGTCTACCCAAACCAACTTGCCCGTTTCGGCATCGGTCATAGGAAGTAACCCGACATTGGGGAATTCGCCTTCAAGTCGGTCATGAACACGAATGGCAACGAGATCATGCTTCTTATTGGCCAATTTGAGCGCATCGGAGTATCCATTGTCCTTGAAGTCAGACAACAGGAAGGTAATGCTTCGTTTCTTCACCACGTTGGTAAGGTAGCGTAGTGCTTCGCTCAAGTCTGTTCCTTTGTGTTCAGGTTTGAAGTCGATCAACTCCCTGATGATTCGCAGAATGTGGCTTTTACCTTTCTTCGGAGGGATGAACTTCTCAACCCTGTCGCTGAAAAAGATGATACCGACCTTGTCGTTATTCTGAATGGCCGAGAAGGAGAGCACGGCACATATTTCCGTCATCATCTGGCGTTTCAGCATGCCTCTGGACCCGAAATCACCAGAACCGCTCACATCGACAAGAAGCATTACCGTAAGTTCTCTTTCTTCTTCAAATACCTTAACGTAAGGGTCACCAGTTCTGGCAGTTACGTTCCAGTCAATAGTACGCACATCATCTCCCATCTGATACTCGCGCACTTCCGAAAAAGCCATACCACGCCCTTTGAAAGCAGAGTGATACTGGCCCGAAAAGATCTGATTACTCAGCCCTCGGGTTTTGATCTCAATCTTACGGACCTTTTTCAGCAGTTCGGAAGTATCGGTCGAATTAGACGGTCCGAGGGACGAGGGACTTGGGACGGGTGACGGTGAGCCAAGTACGCGGACCAGCAAAAATGCCAACCCAAGCAGCATGGCACCTGCCAATATCAATCCTATGATCGTTCCGGTTTCCACGTTTATCTATTCTTCTCTTCGAGCGTTTTAATAGTCTTACTTAGCATGGCTATGATGCCATTCAACTCATTCATTCGTTGATCGATCAACTCTTGTCCCAAAAGACGCTTTGAGCGTCCGTACCAACCCTTCGTTTCTCGGGCGGACCCACGTGAGACTCGTAGAAACTGCGGATACTCCTTTCCAAAGCCTCGTCCGTATCCTTCCTCAATATTCGCTGAAATGGATCCACAACTTCTAATGATCTGGCGCGCTATTTCAATTCCTCTGAAATCCGTTGCCAAAACTTCACAATCATCCCAGCATGCATCATACAGTCTCATTGACTGTTGGTAAAATTTCAGACTATCTAGCGGGTCATTCATAATTTCTGAGATACAATGGTCGGTTTTACATTTTCGGAGAATCCTACCTCTCGTCCCTCGTCTTCTGTCCCTTCGTCCCTCTCCTTTATGGAACTTCTACCGTGTTCAGTATATCAGCGATTATCTC
>JBFHEW010000784.1:0-1521 GCA_041583955.1 Bacteroidia bacterium
CTTCCTCAAGGCAGCCGACCTGCTGGTAGGACCATATCGTGCCAAGATGAATGCGGCCACCATGCTGGCTCAAAGCAAGAACGTGTTCCAAGCAGAGATCGATGCGGTATGTGAATATGCCGATTTCCTCCGTTTCAATGTGGAGTTCATGACCGAGATCTACAAACAACAGCCGCCTTACTCCCCCGCCCCCACATGGAACAGGGTTGAGCAACGTCCGTTGGAAGGATTCGTGTTTGCGCTTACTCCTTTCAACTTCACTTCCATTGCAGGGAACCTGCCAGGTGCACCTGCATTGATGGGTAATACGGTGGTGTGGAAACCTGCAGACACGCAGATCTATTCTGCGCAGGTCATCATGGAGATATTCAAAGAAGCCGGATTGCCTGATGGCGTCATCAACCTTGTTTATGTAAGAGGCCCGGTTGCAGGTGATGTGATCTTCAAACACCCTGATTTTGCCGGCATTCACTTTACCGGTTCCACTGGCGTTTTCCAAGGTATTTGGAAAACCATCGGTGAGAACATTCACAGATACAAAAGCTACCCTCGCATCGTTGGCGAAACAGGTGGAAAGGATTTCATCATTGCACACCCATCATCGCTACCGAAACAAGTGGCCACGGCCATTGTGCGCGGAGCGTTTGAGTTCCAAGGTCAGAAGTGCTCTGCTGCATCACGGGTTTACGTTCCAAGTAACCTGTGGAAAGAAGTTAAAGGCTACGTTATTGAAGACCTGAAAACATTCAAGATGGGACCGTCTGAGGATTTCAGCAACTTCATCAATGCAGTGATCGATGAGAAAGCCTTCGACAAGATCGCCAGCTACATTGACCAGGCCAAAAAAGATGGACAAGAGATCATTGCAGGCGGTAACTACGACAAGAGCAAAGGTTATTTCATTGAGCCTACGGTGATCGTTGCCAACGACCCCAAGTACACGACCATGTGCGAAGAGATCTTCGGGCCGGTGGTTACCATTTATGTCTTTGACGAGAACAAATGGGACGAAACTCTCGACATACTCGATAAAACATCTCCTTACGCACTTACAGGCGCGCTTTTCAGTCAAGACCGTTATGTGATTGAAAGTGCCATGAAGAAACTGGAAAATTGCGCTGGGAACTTCTACATAAACGATAAGCCAACCGGAGCCGTTGTTGGACAACAACCTTTTGGTGGCGCCAGAGGTTCAGGCACCAACGACAAAGCAGGGTCCATGATCAACCTGTTACGTTGGGTTTCCCCTAGAACTATTAAGGAGAATTTCGTTCCGCCAACAGATTACCGCTATCCATTTTTGGCCGAAAGCTAAAGAACGGTGTCGCGAGATACACCGAATCAACGGCAGGAAAAGGCGGCAACGCATTAGTCTGGCACTCCACGGATCAGGATGTTCTACACGAACAATCGGATGTTAAAAAAGTAGATGTGTTGGATCACCGATCGTTTTACCGAATCCTATCTTTACTACTATGAAAAAAATGAAACGAATAGCTACGAAGATGCTGCCCGTTCTGC
>JBFHEW010000785.1:0-1510 GCA_041583955.1 Bacteroidia bacterium
ATGAAGCCTGATGCATCCAATTTCACCATGGATGGCAAAGGCGAAGATGTGTTCTTCCTTTCAAACGGTCATATCTCTCCGGTATGGTACAGCGTATTGGCGCGCTACGGTTACTTTCCCGTGAGCGAACTTGCCACATTCCGCTTCCTTAACACGCGACTGCAAGGCCATCCTACCACGCACGAAGGACTGCCCGGTGTAAGAATGGCCTCAGGGTCATTGGGCATGGGTCTTTCCTGCGGCATCGGAGCAGCGTTGACCAAAAAGCTCAATGGAGATGATAAATTGGTTTACACGCTTCATGGCGATGGCGAATTGCAGGAAGGCCAGATATGGGAAGCTGCCATGTTTGCAGCCGCCAAGAAGGTTGACAATATCATTGCCACGGTTGACGTTAATGGAAGGCAGATAGATGGCGACACGGATGACGTGATAGCACTTGGTAGCCTCAGAGCAAAATTCGAGGCTTTTGGGTGGAAAGTATTTGAATGTGATGGAAATAACTTGGATGACCTGCTTGGAACGATGGCAGCATGCAAGGCCGCAACCGGAAAAGGCATCCCGGTCATCAATCTCATGAAAACCGAAATGGGCATGGGAGTTGATTACATGATGGGAAGCCACAAATGGCACGGCATCTTTCCGAATGCAGAGCAGTTGGAAGACGCCCTAGGGCAATTGGAAGAAACACTGGGGGATTATTGATCCCTCCTCAATAGAATGTTCCCAGCAAGGAAACATATTTCTTTATGGATGTTGATGTTCGGGCTTCTGCTCGGTTTCAGCAACCCGTCCACTGCGCAAGAGAAGGAGAAACCGCTCAACCGAATCCTGTTCGTTTTCGATGGTTCTCAGAGCATGTTCGGCCATTGGGAGAGCGGAATGAAGATCGATATCGCAAAGCAGCTGCTCAACGAGCTTCTCGACAGCCTGAAGAATGTGCCGAACCTCGAGTTGGCGTTCCGCGCATACGGGCATCAGAGCCCGTTCATTTCAGGCACACAGCGCGATTGCAAAGACACCAGACTGGAGGTTCCATTCGGAGGTGGAAGCGCGTTGGCCATTAAAAAAGCTCTGACCAAGATCCAGCCGAAGGGCACCACTCCCATAGCCTACAGCCTTGAGCAATCGGCCAAGGATTTTCCGCCTTGCGGAAACTGTCGGAACATGATCATCCTTATTACTGATGGTATTGAAGAATGCTCGGGCGACCCATGTGCCATTTCCATGGCATTGCAGTCAAAAGGGATCGTACTGAAACCATTTGTCATTGGCATTGGGCTCGACCTTGAATTGATAGACCGGTTCAAATGCATCGGCAGCTACTTCAATGCGAAGAACGAACGTTCGTTCAAAGACATCTTGAATGTGGTGATATCGCAGGCGTTGAACCCGACATCGGTTCAGGTGAATCTCATAGATAGCAACGGAGAACCTACCGAGACTGATGTGAACATGACCTTCTACGATGCCCTATCCGGAAAGATGGTTTACAATATCGTTCACACCA
>JBFHEW010000786.1:0-1510 GCA_041583955.1 Bacteroidia bacterium
AACAAGGAATTGAGTGTGATCGGTCTGGGTTCCATGATGTCCGGTTTTGTTGGTGGTCTGCCTATCATTCCGGGTATCGTGCCAAGTTCGGTAGGAGTCAGTCACAACGGTAAAAGCCAGTTGATGAACGTTTTCCAAGCCATTCTCATCCTTGGTCTAGTGGTATTACTGAGCGGCCAGCTGCAGCAGATACCGTTGGCAGCGTTGGCCGGAATCCTGATACACACCGGATACAAGCTGCTCAACCCGAAAGAGATCATGAATACCTACCGCATAGGTTGGGATCAGATCATCATATTCGGCAGCACACTCATCATCACACTTGCGTCCGATCTTATTATCGGCATCTCGATGGGTATCCTCGTAACGTTGGTCATTCATATCGTTAGACTACGCTCCGTTGTAAAACTCTTCACCATTCTTTTCAGACCCAATGTTCTGGTGTATCAAGAAGATGATAACGGAGAAAAATTCCTCGTAAGCGTAAAGGGGTATTGCAACTTTCTCAATTACCCACGACTTAAAAAGTCGATGGATATGATACCGTCCGATGCGACCATCAATCTTGACCTCTCTTTGGCCGAATTCATCGACCACACCGTAATGGAACACCTCTCTGAGTACGAGGAAAGCCATATCAGAAGAGGTGGGAACTTTGAAGTGATCGGAATGGACACCCACTTCTCCTCTGCCAATCATCCGTTGGCCATGCGGTTCAAGCAGGAAGGAACACGACCAAGGCCAGAAAAGCTTCCCCTCACATCCAGACAGAAGAAAATGCAATCACTTGCACAGAAATTGGAATGGGGCTTTGACCTCTCCGTGAGACGCTATGTGACCACGTTCGAACAATTCCATCTGTTCCGTTTCAAGACAGTTGACACCGTTTACAACAAACTGATAGGATCTGTAGGTACAAACTCCATAACGGTGCAAGACGTGGATTTCCATGAGGGTGAATTGCAATTCAAGACCGAGCACCAGACAACCGTTGCTGTGGTTGGGCTCAATGCCACCATACCGCTTTTCACGATTGAGAAGGAGAACTTTCTGGATAAAGTGGCTGCATTTGCCGGCTACGATGACATCGACTTCAAGAACTTCAAGCATTTCTCGAACACGTTTCTCTTGAAGGGCGAAAATGAATCGGAGGTCCGCGATTTCTTTACGCCTGACCTGATCCAATTCTTGGAAGACGAACTTAATTACAGACTGGAAAGTTCTGGGAATTCCATTCTGATAATGGGGAAAGAACGCCTGATGAGTGAAATTGAAGTGCAGAACCTGATACATTTCACCACCAAGCTGCTATATGTGATGCTAAAATGACGAGGCTGGTCTTTTCTTTGATCTTTTTAAGAAACCGATCTTGCGCCAGCTCATTGGTTTTTCGTTCTTTGTGAAACAAATCGTTCTACTAAATATGAAAAAACTACTACTTGCATGCGCCATTTTGGCCATTACCGGTCCATCTACATTTGCTCAGAAAATCGCTTTCGCGGATGTGAAC
>JBFHEW010000787.1:0-1507 GCA_041583955.1 Bacteroidia bacterium
GCCCCAGCAAATTCAACTTCGTTGGTTTCCGGGTTGAGTTTCACGATGGCTATATCCAGTCCGAAGTAGGTCTTGCTATCCCTGTTGAAAACCCCGAGGAAATACCTATTGAGCATGTCAAGAACCGATTCCAGACCGCCATGCGATTGACCGAGTATCTCGTTGAGAAACGAATGAGCCATTGCTGTGAGCATGGCACCAGACACTCCGTGCCCCGTGCAATCGATTGCGGCAACGACCACCTCCTTCCCTATTTTCCGACAGAAAGGTAGATCTCCACCAATTACATCGCGCTGTTTCAGGCGTACAAAACTTTCCTTGAAGTACTGCCTGAAGAGGGATTCTGACGGAAAAAGTCCTTCTTGAACAAATCCTGCGTAGTTGATACTATCGAACAGTTCGGTGTTCTTTCGCTCGAGCTCTTTCTTCTGAACCTCGATCTTCTCCTGTGTTTGCATCAGAAACCGGGTAGTGCTTGACAACATTTCCTGTTGCGCATGCACTTGTTCCTTTAGCGTAGCAATCTCACTGAGTAAGGCTTGGTTTGACTCTGACCCTTTCCCGGAATTGCCGTTGAGGTACTTGGTTTCGTATTGCAGCATGCCAGTTGGTTTAGACTACTCAAACCGACATTATCATTAATTGTTTAAAGTTTAATAAATAAAGATTAAACAATTCATGCGGTCCACGCAACAAGAATGTCTCTAGGCCCTTTGTATGGTAGCCTTCCATGAGATGTACTGAAATTATCTATCATCAACACATCTCCTAATTTCCAGGGGTTGGCCACAAGGTTGTTCCATATCACCTGTTCCACATGTTCTACGTACGATTTCGGAATCTCTGTGCCATCGGCAAACACCATATGCATGGCTTCGTCTTGAGGCTTTTTAAACATCCGTTTGAAGAAGGTGATGGCATTGATCATCACCATATACCTGAATGAGAAGAAATCCTTCCGTCTATTGAAAATATGCTTGTATTCGATGGCTGCCGCCTCGCGGTGAAACACCTGCAAGTGATTGAACCAGACCATTTCTCCCGTGTCGGGGTGCTTCTGTACCGAAGGACGTTCATTCACCAACCGAAGTTTATCATCCGGTAACCATGTAGGGGTCAGTTCATTCTTCTTGCACTCCTCCTCCACTTTGGCGTGATCGGTGGTCTTGAAGAGTTCGTCCCACTTCTTGAGCTGAAACAGGTCCGTTCCTGCCTTGGTGTCAGGACCAGAATAATTTCTGATGAGTCGCACTCCTTTCTCCTCAAACTCCTGCCTTATCTTCGGGTCAAGCTGTTGATATACTTTTCTGAAATCGCACACCGGAGTTTCGCCACCATCCACAGGTTCTACATAACAGAAGAAGAAAAGATAACGTGGGGCGGTAGGTAGAAAGCTCATTTCGCAATGCTGCGTAATGGGATAATAGCCAGGCAATTCGCTGGCAGAATGGACGTATTTGGTGCGACTGTTCCGGGGCGAAGTTCCGGCATAGTTGTTCTGCAGACC